>JAFYNW010000033.1 GCA_017547995.1 Clostridia bacterium
CCTTACCTTCGATGGTATTCAGGCTTACGCAGGGCATATTTCCCATATCGTCGGTCTTGACGAGCGTCAGAATATGACGATGGACAACTCGGCAAAGCTCCGTCAGCTTCTCGCAAAGCTTAAAAATGCAGGTATGGAGGCACGCGAGCTTTCGGGCGGCAGCACAGGCACTTCCCTCGTCAAAGCGGAGGAGGACCTTTATACAGAGCTTCAGGCGGGCAGCTATATCTTTATGGATGCCACCTACCGCGACCTTAAGCTTCCGTTTGAAAACTCCCTTTTCGTCCTCTCTACAGTTGTAAGTGCACGAGGCGGACTCACTGTCCTCGATGCAGGGGTAAAGTCATGCGGTATGGACCAGGGCAACCCGATTCCTCTCGGTATTATGGCTGAAAATATCGAAGCAAATGAAGAGCATATCAAGCTTTTCAAGCCTGACGTAAGCAAAAATCTTGGCGAAAAGGTTATGCTTATTCCGGGACATTGCTGCTCGACAGTCAACCTTTATGATAAGATTTACTTTGTCGATGGCGGCAAGGTGACAAACAGAATTGCCGTATCTTCCCGAGGCAAAAGCATATAAAGACTATGCAAAATACCCGTTTTGCACGATAAAAATCTGTTGCATTTCACCCTGTCTTATGCTATAATATCCTTCGGTAAAAAATTAAAATTGAGATAGAGGTAAAAATGAAATACGTATACAACACAACAGGCGTTTGCACAAAGCAGTTTGGTATCGAAATTGAAAATAACAGACTTGTAAATCTTGAGTCTGCAGGCGGCTGCCCAGGCAACCTTATCGGTATGGCAGCTCTTGTAAAGGATATGGACATTGATGAAATCATCAAGCGTCTCGAAGGCATTTCTTGTGGCGGCCGTCCAACGTCCTGCCCAGACCAGCTTGCTCAGGCTCTCAAGCAGATCAAGGAACTCGAAGCAAATCAGTAATCAATATAAAAGCAGGGTATCATAGCCCTGCTTTTTTCATGGCAAAATGTTAAAATATCGATGATTTTACACACAGAGGACATAATTTTGCCATAATTTTTTTATATATTATTTAAGTAAAATAATCCCATCAAAGAAGAAAGGCAAAGCTACTATGTCATTATTCAAAGGCAAAAAAGACAAGGTGTCCGTAGGCGGTGAAAACAGCGTCATCGATATGGATAAGAATGCTAAAAACAAGGTGAAGAAAAAGCGGGTGATAACGATTCTTGTTGTTCTCGCGCTTATAATTGCGGCAGTGCTGCTCGTGCCACGCTTTATGCGAAATCAGGCTATGGCAAAGGCGCAGAGCGAGGTGCAGTATAAGGACGTAGCAGTTGAAGTGCGTGACCTTACAGTCACACTCTCCGGCTCCGGCACAATCACTCCTGCCAACTCATATACAGTAACAAGTCTTGTTGAAGGTGAAATTCTTTCGGCAGACTTCGAGGAAGGCGACATCGTATCTGAAGACACAGTACTCTATACTATCGACTCCTCCGATGCTTCCGCAACTCTCGAAAAGGCACAGATGTCCTTCGAGCAGTCCCAGAGAAGCTATCAGAATACTCTCGAATCCATCGAAGACCTTAACGTAAAGGCTGAAAATACAGGCATCATCACAGAATGGCTCGTTGAAGAGGGCGACAAGGTCAATGCAGGACAGACAGTTGCAAGCTTCCGTGACAGCGCAACAATGGTGCTCAAGCTCCCATTCTCCGCAGACGATGCAAAGAATATCTACAAGGGCGATATGGCTGAAGTAACTCTCGACAGTTCATTTGAAACACTTTACGGCACAGTAACAAAGGTTTCTGCCGTTGACGACGTTTCTTCCTCCAATATGATTACACGCAACGTAACAATCGAAGTGAAGAATCCGGGCGCACTCGGCACAAATCAGGCGGCAACTGCTATGGTAAACGGCTATGCCTGTGCATCCTCAGGCACTTTCCAGTATCGCAAGGAAGGCACAATCTCGGCAAAGGCAAGCGGCGAGGTTGAAGCTATTTACGTTGAAGAAGGGGAAGAAATCTATGACGGCAAGGTTGTCATGAGCCTCTCCTCCGACGATATCGAGGAAAAGATTCAGAATGCAGAAGATTCTCTCCGCAATGCTGAGCTTTCCTACGAAAATCAGATGAACGTCCTCGATAACTATACAATCACATCCCCAATCGAAGGCACGGTTATTGAAAAGTATTACAAGGCAGGGGACAATCTCAGCGGCTCAGGCAGAACACTCTGCGTAATCTACGACCTTTCCTATATGGAAATCACACTCAACATCGACGAGCTTGATATCGGCAAGGTCAAGGAAGGCCAGAAGGTGCAGATTACAGCTCAGGCTGCAGGAGATAAGGTCTATGAAGGTGAAATCACAAAGGTTTCCATTCAGGGCACAACCTCAGGCGGTATCACAGTATATCCTGCAACAATCCGCATCGACGAAACAGACGGCCTGCTTCCGGGTATGAATGCAGATATCGAAATCGTAATCGAATCTGCTGAAAGAGCCCTCACAATCCCTGTTTCTGCAGTGCAGAGAAACGGCACAGTGCTTGTAAAGGGCGAAGGCGAATCGGCTGAAGGTATGATGACAGCGCCTGAAGGCTACCACTACGTAAGAGTCACAACAGGTATGTCAACAGACGACTACGTTGAAATCACAAGCGGCCTCAATGAAGGCGATATGGTCGGCATTCAGCAGAGAACGTCATCTTCTAACTCCATTTTCTCAATCGGCATGACAAACGGCATGGGTGAAATGCCTTCAGGTGGCTTCCCGGGCGGCGGTGATTTCCCATCAGGTGGTTTCCCAAGCGGTGGCTCAATGCCTGGTGGCGGCAGCTTCCCAAGTGGCGGCAGCTTCCCATCCGGTGGCGGCGGATTCTCCGGCGGAGGAGGAATGCCTCGATGATTCCTCTTATCGAGTTCAAGGATTTATATAAGCTCTATCCGATGGGCGATACAGTCGTCCACGCTGTCGACGGCATTTCGATGACGATTAACGAGGGCGAGTTTGTCGCTATAGTCGGTCAGTCAGGCTCTGGTAAATCCACTTGTATGAATATTATAGGCTGTCTTGACGTGCCTACTCACGGCAGCTATTACTTAGGCGGCAAGGACGTAAGTCAGATGAATGACAACGAGCTTGCCGAAATCAGAAATAAAATGATAGGCTTTGTTTTCCAGCAGTACAATCTTCTTGCAAAGCTCAACGTGGTTGAAAACGTGGAGGTTTCCATGATGTACGCAGGTATGCACAAGGCTGAAAGACGGGCACGCGCTCTCGAGGTGCTCGAGCGTGTGGGGCTTTCCGATAAGCTGAAGAATCTTCCAAAGCAGCTTTCGGGCGGTCAGCAGCAGAGAGTTTCCATAGCAAGAGCTCTCGCAGGAAAGCCAAAGCTTCTTCTGTGCGACGAGCCGACAGGTGCTCTCGACTCCAAAACGGGCAAGGAAGTCCTTGAGCTTCTCAAGGAAATCCACAGCGAGGGCAACACAGTCCTTCTCATCACCCACGATAATGCAATCGCGGCTAAAGCCGACCGCATTATCAGGCTTGAAGACGGCAAGGTAATCTATGACGGCCCTGCAAAGAGCGCGCCAAAGATGATTTCCGTTGAGGACGGAGGTGACGCATAATGTCATTACGACAGTCATTTCTTATGGCGATAAAAAACATCATGTCCAGCAAGGTGCGCTCACTGCTCACAATGCTCGGTATCATCATCGGCGTTGCGGCGGTTATCGTCATCGTCGGTCTCGGCAACGGTATGGAAACCTATATGACCGACTCCTTCAAGAGTATGGGCACAAACCTTCTCACAGTTTCCATTCGTGGCAGAGGCTCGTCACGAAGCGTAAGCGATGAGGATATGTATCAGCTTGTGCTCGATAATCCTCAGTATTTTGACGGTGTTTCGCCTACAGTTTCCTATAGCGGTACAGTCAAAATCGGCACGGAAAGTCTTTCTTCCTCGGTTTCCGGCGTTTCGGAAGACTATATCTATATGAAGGACTATAAAATTGCCCAGGGACGCGACCTTTCCTATATGGATATGGAAAACCGCAGTAAGGTCTGCATCGTGGGTAACTATATCGCAAGTGAATATTTTGTAGGCAGTCCTGTCGGTAAGGAAATCAAAATCGGCGGCAATACATTCTCCATCGTAGGTGTTATGGAGGAGGAAGCCGATTCAACAGAAGGCTCGACAGACGACTGCGTGTATATTCCATATACAACGGCGGCGCGCCTCAGCTACACAGGCTCAATCAGTTCATATACCTTCGCGGTAAAGTCTGAAGACACAGTCACAGAGAGCAAGAATATCATCGAAGATGAGCTTTACGATATCTTCGGCTCGGACAGCGCCTATTCTGTCATCAGCCTTTCAGAAATTCTCGACGTTATGAGCCAGATGATTGACATTCTCGTTGCAGTCCTTGCAGGTATCGCGGCAATCTCTCTCGTTGTCGGCGGCATCGGCATTATGAATATCATGCTTGTATCTGTGACAGAGCGCACACGTGAAATCGGCATCCGCAAGGCGCTGGGTGCAAAGCAGAAGCACATTATGCGTCAGTTTGTCATCGAAGCGGCAACAACGTCCGCTCTCGGCGGTGTGCTCGGTATTGCCGTAGGCTATGGACTTTCGTCTGTTGCCACAAGCGTTATCGTGTCGGCCCTTGAGGTTGATATGAAGGTAAGCCCATCAATCGGCTCGGTCATCCTTGCATGCGGTATTTCTGTTGCGATAGGCATTATCTTCGGCTATCTGCCTGCGAAAAAGGCGGCGAAGCTCAATCCTATCGACGCACTCAGATACGAATAATTCCCCATTTCCAGCCTCCCCTGTGTAAGGGGAGGTGTCAATCGAAGATTGACGGAGGGGTTGTCATCATCGATATGATTTAATTGCATCGTATTGTTTTGACGAAATATATTGTTCCCGCTTGCGGGAAAACACTTTGGAGGAAATATAAATGAAAAGATTTATATCCGGTCTTATCGTATTTGCTATGATTCTGGCATTCGTGCCTATGATTGCAAACGCGGCATCGACCAACTATACAGCCGCCTATCAGACTGTCAAGGCGACAGGCATCATGGTGGGTGACGAAAGCGGCAATATGAAGCTTGAAAACAACGTCACACGCTCTGAATTTGCCAAGATGATGGTTGCGGCAAGCAAATATAAGGACACAATCGGCGAGGGAAGTAATATCTCTCCATTCAAGGACGTCAAGTACACACACTGGGCGGCTGAATATATCAAGACAGCCACAAACGCAGGCTGGTTTATCGGCTTCACAGACGGCACGTTCCGTCCTGACAACAATATCACTATCGAAGAAGCGGCTACAGCCACAATCCGTCTCCTTGGCTACGAAGCATCAGACCTTTCAGGCTCATTCCCTTATGCTCAGCTTGCAAAGTTCTCCTCGCTCGGCTTAAAGGACGGCATCACAAAGGAAAGAGGACAGAAAATCACACGCGAAGACTGTATGTACCTCTTCTATAACCTTCTCACAGCAGACACAAAGAGCGGTCAGGTCTATGGTCAGACTCTTGGCTATTCCCTCAATTCTGCAGGTGAAATCGATTACAGCGCTCTCGTAAGCAAAAATATGAAGGGCCCTTACGTCACAGAAAGCTCAAGCCTTTCTCTTCCATTCTCGGGCAATAACGTCGAAGTATACCGCAACGGCAAGGCTGTATCCCTCAGCGAAATTATGCCTTACGACGTATACTACTATAACGCAGGTATGCGTACAGTGTGGGCATTCTCCAATAAGGTGACAGGTACTTATACAGTCGCATCCCCATCCAAGACAAGTCCATCCTCCATCACAGTTGCAGGCACAAGCTATTCTCTCGGCTCAAGTGCAGCCTCCTATAAGGTCTCCACAATGGGTCAGTTTGCTTATGGCGATACAGTGACGCTCCTTCTCGGTATGGACGGCTCTGTTGTAGACGTTGTATCCCCTGAAAAGCTCAATGCTACAGAATACGGCGTAGTCATCGCAACAGGCTCACAGAGCTACACAGACGCTCTCGGCTTTACTCAGTCCTCCAAGACTGCAACTGTTGTATGTGCTGACGGCATCGAAAGAACGTACAACGTATCTTCCACGTACGAGGTTGGCGCGCTTCTCAAGGCAATCTATACAAACGGCAAGCTTACAGTTTCCAAGGTTTCCGACAAGGGCATTTCGGGCACAGTTAACGATGATGCAACAAAAATCGGCAAGTATACTCTCGCTGATGACGTGCAGATGATTGACGTGACTGCATCCGGCACTTACGCTGTCGTATATCCTCAGCGCATC
>JAFYNW010000300.1 GCA_017547995.1 Clostridia bacterium
AAATATTACGGCTATCGTTACGGTGACAGATGATGGTGGCGGCTCGGGTAAGCTGCGCGAGGAATTCAATATGCTTCCTCCGGGCGACATCAGAAACTGCATTCTTTCTCTCGCCAATATCACACCGTCAATGTCTTCGCTTCTCAATCACAGATTTGAAAACGGCTCGCTCAAGGGGCAGAGTTTCGGCAATCTTTTCCTGCTTGCCCTCAATGAGATTTACGGCTCGTTTGAGGTAGCGGTTGCAAAGATGAATGAATTTCTTGCCGTAACGGGCAAGGTGCTTCCGGTTACGACGGCAAATGCACAGATTTATGCCGTGTTTGACGATGGCTCGAAAATCCTTGGTGAAACGTCGATAACCGAATATAAAAAGAAGACAAACGGAGCTATATCTGAGGTGGGAATCCTGCCGCAGAATGCAAAAGCCTTGCCAGATGCTATTGCCGCTATCGAAGAAGCAGATATAATAGTTTTGGGTCCGGGCAGTCTTTATACAAGTATCGTGCCTAATCTGCTTGTAGACGGTGTGCGTGAGGCTATTGCCAATTCAAAGGCGCTTAAGATATACGTCCTCAACGTTATGACGCAGGGAGGCGAAACGGAAAATTATGGCGCACTCAGACATTTTCAGGAAATTGAAAAATATCTGGGCGAAGGCATAATCGACGTCTGTCTTGCCAACGTTGAAAAGGCGAATAAGAAAACACTGGACAGATACCTTCTCGAAGGTGCTGTGCCAATCAATATAAGTAAAACTGAGTTTAAGAATACGGGTGCACGTCTTGTATGTGCAAATATGCTTGCGCGAGATGGCGTGCATATCCGCCATGACCCGCTCAGACTTTCGTATAATATAATCAAGACTGCAAGTAAAATAAGACCGCGCAAGGGTCTTTTGAAGATATATGACGACTTGCTGCTTAAACAGAATATGTAGAGGTAAACAATGTCATTTTCAGCAGATGTAAAATCTGAATTGTGTAAACTTCCTGCCGCAAAGGAATGCTGCATAATTGCCGAATTGTATGGCTTTATGTTGTATGCAAACCAGTTTGGCAAAGAAAAAATCAAGATACATCTTGATAATGGTGCCGTGCGCAAGAGAATGTTCAATCTTATGCGCAAGGCGCTGAAAAACGTATATATAATCGACGACGGCACAGGTACAGTTGTGGTTGAAGATGCCGAAGT
The DNA here is from genome assembly GCA_017547995.1 of Clostridia bacterium. GTDB lineage: Bacteria > Bacillota > Clostridia > Oscillospirales > Butyricicoccaceae > SIG471. Next base: position 1,195 of record JAFYNW010000300.1, read on the forward strand.
TATTGAGAAGATTTTCGATCTTTTCGGCTATGAATACAATAATTCCAGCCTTCATATCAACCGTGCCGTTGTGGAAGAGGACTGCTGTAAGGAAGCCTTTATCAGAGGTGCATTCCTTGCGTCAGGTTATCTTTCCAATCCTGAAAAGGAATATCACATGGAATTTGTGACGACACATTTCAATATCTCCAGCGAGCTTCTGCTTCTGCTTGATGAAATGGAATTCACAGCCAAGATGATTAACAGACGTGGTAATCACGTCATCTACTATAAGGGCAGCGAAATGATTGAAAAAATGCTGACCTTTATGGGCGCCAGCAACAGTGCTATGGAGCTTATGCTTAAAAAAGTTGAAAAAAATCTTAAAAATAATATAAATCGCAAGGTCAACTGCGAAATCTCAAATCTTACAAAGACGGCAGATGCATCTGCCCAGCAGATTGATGCGATTGAAACTCTCAAGGAAAAGAATAAGTTTGACGATCTTCCAAAGCCACTCAAGGAGGTGGCGGAGCTTCGTCTTGCAAATCCTGAGCTTACATTGGGCGAGCTTGCAAAAATGTGCGTTCCGCCTATCACAAAGCCTGGGCTCAGCGGAAGAATGAGAAAAATCATCAAATTAGCAAAGGACGCGTAAAATGGGACAGTTTGTTCATCTGCATTTACATACAGAATATAGTCTGCTGGACGGTGCCTGCAGGCTTACGAACATTGCAAAAACAGCCAAAGAGCTGGGACAGACAGCTGTCGCTATAACAGACCACGGTGCAATGTTCGGTGCGATAGATTTTTACAAAAATCTTAAAAAAGAGGGAATAAAGGCTATTATTGGCTGTGAAGTCTACGTGGCTCCACGAAAAATGACCGATAAAACCTATGAACTCGACAATGAATACTACCATCTTGTTCTGCTCTGTAAAAATGAAACAGGCTATAAAAATCTTATCAAGATGGTCAGCTTTTCATATACAAAGGGCTTTTATATCAAGCCAAGAATCGATATGGATATGCTGCGTGAAAACAGCGAGGGGCTTATCTGTCTTTCTGCCTGCATAGCAGGGCAGATTCCTCAGCTTATTCTTAACGGCAACTATGCCGGGGCGAAAGAGCTTGCTCTTGATTTTGCTGAAATCTTTGGCAAGGAAAACTTCTATCTTGAAGTGCAGGACCACGATATTGCAGAAGAAAAGGCGGTAAACGGCTCGCTTATCCGTATGTCCAGAGAAACGGGCATCGGTCTTGTTGCGACAAACGACGTACATTATCTGAAAAAGACAGATGCCGAAATCCACGATATCCTTCTCTGTATCCAGACAGCGAAAACTGTTGAGGATATCGACAGAATGAAATTCCCTAACAGCGAATTCTATATGAAGTCCTACGATGAGATGGCAATGCTTTTCGAGGGCTTTGAGGGCGCTATTGAAAATACAGTCAAAATTGCCGACATGTGCAATTTTGAGTTCGACTTTTCAAAGAGCCATTTGCCAAAGTTTCCTCTGCCTGAAGGGGAAAACGATGCCTTTGAATACCTGAAAAAGCTTTGCGTAAAGGGTATGGAAGAGCGTTACAGCAATTTTGAGCACGAAGAACGTCTTATGTACGAGCTTGGTGTCATTAAAAATATGGGCTTTGTCGATTACTTCCTTATTGTATCTGACTTTATCCGCTACGCGAAAAGTCAGGGTATTGCAGTAGGGCCGGGCAGAGGCTCTGCGGCAGGCAGTATGGTTGCCTATACGCTGTATATCACAGACGTCGAGCCGCTTAAATACAATCTCTATTTCGAACGATTCCTCAATCCTGAGCGAGTAAGTATGCCCGATATCGATATCGACTTCTGTTATATGAGAAGACAGGAGGTTATCGATTACGTAACGGAAAAATACGGTGCAAGTCAGGTTGCGCAGATTATCACATTTGGTACTATGGCGGCGCGTGCGGCTGTACGTGACGTAGGACGCGCACTCAATATGCCGTATATCGAAGTCGACCTTGTGGCAAAGCTTATTCCGCAGGAGCTTAAAATGACGCTCAGAAAGGCTCTTGAAGTGTCACCTGAGCTTAAAAGATACTATGACGACGACCCTAGAGTTACAAAGCTTATCGATACAGCTATCGAGCTTGAAGGTATGCCAAGAAACTCATCGACTCACGCGGCTGGCGTTATCATTACAAGTGAGCCTACGTATTCATACGTGCCTCTGGCAAGAAACGATAACCTCGTTGTCACACAGTTTACGATGGGCACGCTTGAAGAGCTCGGTTTGCTAAAAATGGACTTCCTTGCTCTTCGAAATCTTACTATCCTTGATGATGCGGTCAGACTTGTAAATGAAAATACAGGCGAAAAGCTCGACCTTAACAATATCAGCTATGACGACAAAAACGTCTATGATATGATATCCCAGGGCAAAACGTCGGGTGTATTCCAGCTCGAAAGTACAGGCATGACAAACGTTGCCATGGGTCTCAAGCCGCACAGCATTGAAGATATCACAGCGCTTATCGCGCTCTATCGTCCGGGGCCTATGCAGTCGATTCCACGATATATCGAAGCAAAGCATAACCCGGCTACAGTCAAGTATAAGCATGAAAAGCTTAAGAGTATTCTTGATGTTACATACGGATGTATGGTCTATCAGGAACAGGTAATGGAAATATTCCGTAAGCTTGCGGGCTATTCACTTGGCAAAGCGGACGTTATCCGCCGTGCAATCTCCAAAAAGAAATACGATGTGCTTGTCAAGGAAAGACAGAACTTTATCTATGGTAATGATGAGGAAAAAATTACAGGCTGTGTGAAAAATGGTGTCAACGAAGCAATTGCAAACAGCATTTTCGATGAAATCCTCGACTTTGCCGACTATGCTTTCAACAAGGCTCATTCTGTCTGCTATGCAGTCCTTGCATATCAGACGGCATACGTAAAATATCACTATCCTAAGGAATATATGGCGGCCTTGCTGACGTCTATCGTAGGCATCAGCGAAAAGGTGTCCGAATACACAGCACAGTGCAAGGATATGGGTATCAAGGTCCTCGTTCCTGACGTAAACCGCTCAGGTGCATACTTCAACGTCGACGGAGATAATCTCCGTTTCGGTCTTGCGGCAGTTAAAAACGTCGGACGTGCATTTACAGAAAATATCTCCAGGGAGCGCCTTGAAAATGGTCTTTTCAAAAGCTTCGATGACTTCTGCTCACGAATGATTGATTATGACCTCAACAAGAGAACGCTTGAAAATCTCATTAAGTGCGGTGCCTTCGATTCTCTCGGGTACAAGCGTGCACAGCTTATGAGTGTATACGAAAGTGTGCTTGAAAATACGGCAAACCGCAAGAAAAAGAATCTTGAAGGTCAGTTCAATCTCTTTGGCTTCGGTGATGAAACTGAGGATGATATGGTGTTGCCTGATATTCCTGAGTTTCCTGCTTCACAGCTTTACGTTATGGAAAAGGATACAACAGGCCTCTATCTTTCGGGACACCCTATGGATGGCCTTGAAGAGCTTGCGAAAAGGGCAGAGTCTGTCAATATAGCCGATATTCTTGCTCTCAATGATGAAGAAAGAAAGACTCCGCCTGTGTGCAGAGATGGTGATTACATCACGGTTACAGGTGTTATCACAAGCAATAAGCTTAAAACAACAAAGAACAGCAACTATATATGCTACGTCACAATGGAAGACCTTACGGGCTCAATCGAAGCTATGGCATTTGCCAACGTAATCCAGGAATTCGGTACGAATATCAGGGATGACAATACAGTAATATGCTACGGCAGAGTGTCTGCCAAGGAAGATGAAGCGCCAAAGCTCATCCTTTCATCTGTGTATCCGTTTGAAGAAAACTATCTCAAGGTACACAGAGAGCGTAATCGCATCAAATACAAGAAAACTCCTTGTGACAACAGAAAATTATATATCAGAGTTGACGACGTCAATTCCAATGAGATGAAGGAAGTCCTGCGATGCCTCAAGCAATTCCACGGCGAAATGCCTGTAGTTGTACGATGCTGCAAGGACGGTAAATTATATAAGCTTAATGAGGAATATTACTGCGATGGTGGTGAAAAGCTCATGGAAAAGCTTGAAAACTTCCTCCATTGGGACAACGTAGTTATAAAGTGAGGTAAAAAGTGGACGTAAGACAAAAATATCTTAAACTGAGAAAGCAAATCATCGCGAGCGAGTTTTCTCATCTCAATGATATGCAGCAGAAGGCAGTGCTTCGCACAGAAGGCCCTCTTTTGTTGCTTGCCGGTGCCGGTTCCGGTAAAACTACTGTAATTATCAACAGAATTGTAAATATTCTTAAATACGGCTGCGGCTCGGACTGTGACTACGTGCCTGAATGGATTACACAGGACCACGTCGACCTTATGGAAGGCTATCTTGCAAATCCTATCGAGGATCTTAAGGAAGCTATGGTAAATCTCTGTGCCGTAAATCCGCCAAGACCATACGACGTACTTGCTATCACGTTTACAAACAAGGCGGCAGGCGAGCTCAAGGCAAGACTTGAAAGCGCAATAGGCGAGGATGCCCTCAATATCTGGGCACATACCTTCCACGCGGCTTGTATCAGAATTCTCCGCCAGAATATTCAGCTTCTCGGCTACAGCAAGGAGTTCACTATCTACGATGAAGACGATAAGAAGAAACTTATCACTTCTATTGTTAAAGAACTCAATATGGACGAAAAGCGCTTCGACGTACGCGGTATCATCGGCGAAATCAGCCGTGCCAAGGACAGATTTGAAAACGAGAGGGAATATGCGGTCAACGCAGGTGGTGACTGGTATAAGTCCAACATTTCCAAGGTTTATAATATCTATGCTTCCAAGATGAAGGAAGCAAATGCCCTTGACTTTGACGATATCATCGTCAAAACGGTAGAGCTTCTTTATGAGCACGAAGACGTGCGTGAATACTATCAGCGTAAGTTCAAATACGTTCTCGTCGATGAGTATCAGGATACAAACCACGCTCAGTATCTGCTTTGCAGTCTCCTTGCAGGCGGCAGTGAAAATATCTGCGTTGTAGGTGACGATGACCAGAGTATCTATAAGTTCAGAGGCGCTACAATCAAGAATATTATGGAATTCGAAAAGCAGTACACAAATGCTGAAACAATCCGTCTCGAACAGAATTATCGTTCGACAACAAATATTCTTTCTGCTGCTAACGAGGTTATTGCATACAACACACAGCGTAAGGGCAAGACTTTGTGGACAAAGAACGGCGAAGGCGATAAGGTTCAGATTTACACAGGTGAAACTCAGGAAGAGGAAGCAGAATATATCTCCAAAAAGATTCTTGAAGGCATTGAAAAGGGTGTAAATCTTTCTAACTTTACAGTGCTTTATCGAAGCCATGTTTTATCCAATGCAATTGAAACTGCATTCAAGCGCCACGGTATTCAGTACAGAATCGTCAGCGGTCTCCGCTTCTTCGACAGAGCGGAAGTCAAGGACGTGCTTGCATATCTCTGGCTCATCTCAAATCCTGCCGATACAGTACGTCTCAAGCGTATAATCAACGTGCCTGCCCGTAAAATCGGTGCGAAGGCTATCGAAAATCTTGACATCGTAGCGGAAACATATGGCATCACTCACTTCGAAGCTTGTGAAAGAGCACATGAGTTTGCTGAGCTTTCAAAATCAGCAGATGCACTCGTCAACTTCGCTCATCTTATCAATAAGTTCAGAGCAAAGCTTGATGAATGTTCTGTCAGCGACCTTTACCAGGATGTAATCGAGCTTACAGGCTACTATGGCATGCTTGCCGCTCTCAACGATAAGGAAAGCAAGGCTAAGCTTGAAAACGTACTCGAACTCAAGTCCAATATCATCGACTATGAAACACGCACGGAAGAGCCAAGCCTCTATGGCTTCCTTGAAGAAATCGCGCTTTTCACAGATATGGACAGATATGATACAGACACAGATGCGGTAACACTCATGACAATGCATAGCGCAAAGGGGCTGGAATTCAACACAGTATTCCTCTGCGGCATCGAAGAAGGCATCTTCCCATCATATCGTTCGATGGATGATTCCAATGAACTTGAGGAAGAGAGAAGACTTTGCTACGTTGCAATGACAAGAGCAAAGAAAACCCTTCATATGTGCAACTGTAAACGTCGAGTGCTTTACGGCCAGACATCTTTCAACAGACCATCCAGATTCCTTGAAGAGATTCCAAAACAGTACGTCGAGGAAATCAAGCCTAAGAAGCCTGCTATGTCTGCACAGCCAAGACAGGCTACACCGAGAAAGATTGGTATGCCTACAACGTCTATGTCTTTCAAGAGTGCAAATACCTCTTCCTTTGCACCACAGTACAAGGCAGGCGATGCTATCGAGCATACAGCCTTCGGCACAGGTACTGTCGTCAAGACAACACCTATGGGTGGCGACGTGCTTCTTGAAATTATGTTTGATACAGCGGGCAAGAAGATGATGATGGAAAAAACAGCATCAAAGTTCATGAAAAAAGTTTAAAAAGGTCTTGCATTTTTTAAAAATGTGTGATATACTATATAGGCAGTTGAAAATTGCCTATATGCCGGTGTGGTGGAATGGCAGACACGCCTGACTCAAAATCAGGAGGGAAACCGTGGGGGTTCGAGTCCCTTCACCGGCACCAATGAGCGACAGAGAAATCTGTCGCTTTTTTGTTTTTATACGGAGGAAATTATGAAATTACCTTGTGAAATACAGAAAATTGTCGGCTCAAAGCCATATAAAACAGAGAATATAGGCAAATCAGGCTGTGACGTGCTGATTTTCGACGATATGGTGCTTAAAATCGGCCCTGCCGAGGGTCAGCCGATGAAAACTCAGGCTGAGCTTATGAAATGGCTTGAAAATAAGCTTTCCGTTCCGGAGTGTCTGTACTATTCGGTACATGAGGACAAAGAATATATGCTTATGTCAAGGATGTATGGCAAAATGGCCTGCGATGAAGATAATATGTCCGACCCGTATAAATTGATGGATATTCTTGCCGATGCCCTCAAAAGACTTTGGACAGTCGACGTTTCAGATTGTCCTGTCGATATGAGCCTTGATTATAAACTTAAAATGGCAGAATACAACGTGGAAAACAATCTCGTGGACGTAGAAAATGCCCAGCAGGGTACGTTTGGAAAAGATGGATTTGAAAACCCCGAAGCACTTCTTGCATGGCTTAAAAACAACAGACCTGACGAGGATATCGTGC
>JAFYNW010000034.1 GCA_017547995.1 Clostridia bacterium
AGGGCGAAGCTGACGGTATGCTCCCCTGCCACGTTGCCAAGACGAAGGGAATGGATTGGGATATTTTCATCAATAAGCTTTGCAAGAGCAATTGCCGTGCCTGATGGAGCATCCTTCTTTTTGTTGTGATGAGTTTCGGTTATCTCGATATTGTCATACTGATATTTCATGGCCGTATTGATGAGATTTTTCATTATTTTTATGCCGTATGATAGATTTTCCGCACGGAAAACAGGGATTTTTTCAGCAAGCTCGGTTATTATTTGCTTTTGCTCGTCGTTATAGCCCGTCACTGCCAGAACTAGCGGGATTTTGTATGCCATAGCATATCGTGCTATTTCATAGATGGCATCAGGGACGGAAAAATCGATAATCACGTCGAATGGTGCTTTGACGTCGTGTATCCTTTTGTTATGAGAGGGCGAAACGATGGCGACAAGCTCCATATCATCCTGCTCTGCGATGACCGCCTCAACCATCTTCCCCATTTTGCCGTAGCCGCAGAGAAGGATTTTCAGCATAGGCCCACGGCTTTCATACATTTTCGCAGTTTTTCGGCATTTTCGGGCATCATCGGGCACAACGGAAGCCTGAATCGTGGCATTCCCATGGCAGTTTTGATTGGAATCGGGTTTGGTTCGCAAAAGAGCGCTTTGATGAGGTCGAGATATTTCATCTGGATTTTCAGTGCTTCCTCACTTTTGCCCTCCGGATACAGACGTACCATTTTGCTCCATTCCTGCGGAATAAGATTGGAAATCACCGAAATGACCCCCTTTCCACCCACTGATAAAGTTGGAATAACCATATCATCGTTGCCCGAAAGCAGGGTGAAGCTGTCACTGACGTATTGCGCGATATCCATCGTGTATGCAATATCGCCGCCTGCATCCTTGATGCCTATGATATTGGAATGCTGTAAAAGGGATTTCGCAACGTCAGGTGTGATTTTACAGCCTGTGCGTGACGGCACGTTATAAAGTATGATGGGGATTTTCACGCTGTCGGCGATTTTTTCAAAATGAAGCCGCATACCGTTTTCGTTGGCTTTGTTATAGTACGGCGAAAGCACGAGGAGGGCATCTGCTCCCATTTTTTCCCATTTTTGTGCGGTATTTTCACATACAGCCGTGTCATTGGAGGACACACCTGCTATGATGGGAATATTTGACTTTGTTTCATTGACCGCAATACGGATAATTTCCTCTTTTTCCCAATCCTTCAAGGTCGGTGTCTCTGCTGTCGTGCCAAGCACCACAAGTCCATCCACATTGTTTTCGAGTTGAAAACGGATGAGCCTGCGTAGGCTTTCAAAATCGATTTTGCCCGTTTCATCAAAGGGTGTCACAAGTGCGGTCAGGCATCCCTGAAGCTTCATATTTCCTCCTTTCCAGAAGACTCATAATTTCAAAGGCATTAAAAGCGGCGCCTCTGCGGACGTTGTCGGCAACGCACCAAAAATGGAGAGTTTTTTCATCCGCAATATGTCTGCGGATACGGCCGATATACACCTTATCCGTCCCCTGCGCCATCTCGTTCACAGGACAGTTATTTCCCATAATTATACAGTTGTTCCGTGCCAGCTCGGACTTGATTTCATCTATATCGAAATCCTTTTCAAGAGTGACACATATATCAACTCCGTGACATTCAGCAACTGGCACACGGACGCAGGTTGCCGTTATTCTCACCTCATTATTTCCCAGTATTTTCCTTGTTTCATTTATCATTTTCATTTCTTCTTCGGTGTATCCGTTATTCTGCACACCGCCAATCTGTGGGATGCAGTTTTTCGCTATGCTGCACGGGTACAAGGATGGTTTTACACCATTACGCGTGCGTTCAAGTTCAGCAATCCCTCTCATTCCGCTTCCTGAAACCGCCTGAAATGACGTAAAGTTTATTTCCTTTACTGTATATTTGCTATCCAATACTGACAAAGGTATTGCGCACTGAATTGTCGAGCAGTTTGGATTGGCGATGAGTTTTTCGTTTCCGCTCAGAATATCTCCATTTACCTCAGGCACAATAAGGGGAATACCCTTTTC
>JAFYNW010000301.1 GCA_017547995.1 Clostridia bacterium
ATGATAATCGTATATTCGTCGTGGAAAAGGTCGTATACGAGCTTTACGTTGGCAATAGCCTTATTGATACAGTTAAGGTATTCTTCGCTCATCCAGCCGTGACCGTGACCACCGATTTCGTCTGTGTCCACCATATAGAGGAATACGAAATCAGGCTTTGTCTTGTTGATGCGATCGATAGCAAGGTCTGTCAGCTTATCGTCCACGTTTTCTTCGGCCATTGCGCTGATATATGACGAATATTTGAGAGAAAGCGAACGGGCAACGTCGCGCAGAGCCTCCCAGCCATAGTACATAGCAGACGTTTTATTCATCAGCTTGAGCTGCTCGAAAAGTCCGTTGAGTGGACGGGCAAACGGAATATAGGTGTTTGTTGTGATGCCGTGTCTTTCAGGCGGTACGCTATGGAAGAGGGACAGATGGCAAGGAAGTGTGACTGATGGGAATACCGTCTTGCCTTCAAGTGTATACGTGGCATTTGCCATAATATCATTTATGAATGGATTTCCGCAGTTCAAAAAACCGTCAGGTCGCATTCCGTCTATTGAAATAAGGATTACTTTTTCCATGGTGTTTCTCCTTTTGTATTGATAGGATAAATTTTATACCTGCTGTGGAATATTGTCAAGGAGTTATGAGATATTTGTTTTCCTTGCGTAGTAGTGTAATAAATACAAAAAAGTTCTTGCATTGGGAGATTTTTATGGTATAATGATAATTGGAAGGTGAATAAATATACATTCTTTGTACATTTTTAACAACAACTCTCGCCACTTTCCGTCAATACAGACAAATAATTTTAATTCATAAAGGAGAACTACTACTATGACTGTTCAGGAAATGAAAAAATTAGTTTGCGAAGCTATCGACAAGAACGCTGACAAGATTATCGGCATCGCTGAAAGCATTTTCGCAGAACCAGAACTCGGCTACAAGGAATACAAGACAGCTGCTAAGGTAAAGGCTGTTTTCGATGAACTCGGCTATACATATAAGGATGAAGTTGCTCTCACAGGCGTTATCGCAAACGTTCCTGGTAAGGACCACAAGGCTAAGATCGCTGTTATGGGCGAACTCGACGCAGTTGTCTGCCCTGGCCACCGCTGTGCTGACCCTGTTACAGGCGCTGCTCACTCCTGCGGCCACCATGCACAGATTGCTTCCCTCATGGGCGTAGCATACGGTCTCAAGGAATCCGGCGTTATGGATATGCTCGACGGTGACGTTGCTCTTATGGCAGTTCCTGCTGAAGAAGGCGTTGAACTTGAATGGCGTAACGAACAGATGCAGCAGGGCAAGATTTCTTACCTCGGCGGTAAGCAGGAATTCATCAAGCTCGGCGCATTTGACGACGTTGACGCTATGATTATGCAGCACACTGTTCAGGGCGACAAGATTACAGCAGGCGGTCCTGGCGGTATGGGCTTCGTTGCAAAGATCGTTCAGTACATCGGTAAGGAAAGCCACGCTGCTGCTCCATTTGCAGGTATCAATGCTCTCGACGCAGCTAAGATTGGTCTTATGGCTTGTGACGCTCAGCGTACAACATTCAAGGACGAAGACGGCATCCGCTTCCACCCAATCATCACAAAGGGCGGTGCTCTCGTTAACGTAGTTCCTGCATTCGTTCAGATTGAAACATTCGTACGTGGCCGTTCCATCCCTGCTATCAAGGATGCAAGCTTCAAGATTGACCGTGCTCTCAAGGCTGGTGCTGATGCTATGGGCGCTGAATGCAAGATTTTCAACCTCCCTGGCTACCTCTTCTCCGTTGAATCCCCAGAACTCAAGGGTCTCGTTGAAGGCAATATCGTAGAGCTCGTTGGCGAAGAAAAGCTCGGCAAGAGCCCATCCGGCTTCACAACAGAAGCTAACGACGTTTCCAACCTCATCCCTACAGTTCATGCTATGGTTGGCGGTTCCGTTGGTGTTGGCCACAGCTCCAACTACGAAATCGAAGACAAGCAGCTCGCTTACGTAACAGCAGCTAAGATGCTCGCTATGACAGTTGTTGACCTTCTCGCTAACGGCGCTGAAAAGGCTCTCGAAGTTAAGGCTAACTTCCAGGCTCCTCTCACAAAGGAAAGCTACATCCAGCTCCTCGACGAACTCAAGGCATAAGTTATTGTTATATAGAAAGACCGCTCGTATGGGCGGTCTTTTTTGTTTTCGGGACGTCATAAATGCCGTCCCCTACGGTCAGGCTTGATGTTTTACGTAATTAATGATATTATATTATAAAAAGGTATTCACATCTGCGATATAGAAAGGAGATATTTATGAAAAGAAACTTTTCTTTTGTCAGATTGCTGTCCTCTGTGGTTTTCAGACGTGTTGTTATAAGCATACTGGCGGTTGCTTTGCTTGCCTTTATCGGTAATCTCCTTATAAGCAGAGTTGCATACGAATATCTTTGGATGTGGCTTGTAATCAAGCATGACTTCTTCGGTCACCCGAAAGAGTATACAATAGACGATTTTGAGTCTTTCAAAATAAGCTATTTCCGTAAAATAGATGGCAGAAGCTATGACTATGAGTTAGGTATATATCCTTACTTAACACCTGAGTTGGAAGAAGCCATCCGTGACTGGGGCTATCCTTTCGATTATGAAAAGATACGCTATGTGGCAGTTGACAGCGTAGTAAACCAATATAGCGATGAAAATCCTCTCGGAATAGGATAAAAATCAAGACCGCTCGTATGGGCGGTCTTTTTTGTTGTGATGATATTCGGACAATTCGTGAATTATCCCTTCATTTCATGAGATAATTTATAATAATTCCCCCGCCCCTCGGGAAATTCGGGAGCGGCAAGCAGCTCCCCTACAGGCTTTTTCTTGATATTCAGCATGGTATGTGGTATGATTTATATATCAGTTACAGAAACAGGGGGGATTTTGAAAATGGCAAAGGTTGTTGTGCTTCCTTATGACGAAAGCTGGAAGGCTGATTTTGAAAATATCAAAGCTGAGCTTGATGCTGTGCTCGGCGACCTTGCTCTTGCCATTGAGCACGTAGGCAGTACTTCTGTCGAAGGACTTTCGGCTAAGCCTGTCATCGATATCGACGTGGTTATCAGGGATTATTCCGTTTTTCCTGCCGCTGTCGACAGACTTGCATCCATAGGATATTTCCATCAGGGCGACCTTGGCATAAAGGAGCGTGAGGCTTTCGGCTATCGTGACAAGCCTCATCTGCAGAAGCATCATCTCTACGTCTGCCCTGCCCATTCTGCCGAATTGAAACGACATACCACCTTCAGGGATTTTCTCCGTACCCATCCTGATTCTGTAAAGGAGTATGGGGAAATCAAGCAAAAGGCTGCTCAGCTGTTTCCTGACGATATTGATAAGTACATTGAATATAAATCTCCGTGCATCGAAAAGATTTACGAAAAATGTGGCTTGAAATAGGCTGACGCAATAAATATAGCCTTCAATGTTGTAATTGACGTGGTTTTATGGTATAATATCATTATAACCAGACAAGGTGGTGAATATATGGATAAACAGACATTTTTAACTGCATATAAGTTCACAGAAAACGACCTTACCGAGGCCAATATCACATGGGATGAGCTTATGCTCATAAAGGACGACTTTATTAAAAACGAGCAGAATCTCCGCGATATCGGCAAGAGTTTTATCGATAATTACATCTACGAAATTGAAACGGCAGGTATTCATTCCTATCGTTACAGAACGAAGGACGTTGAGCATCTTCTCGAAAAGGTCATCCGCAAGCGCAAGGAAAATCCTGAAAAATTCGCGCTTCTCGACCACACAAACTACCATAAGTTTATGACCGACCTTATCGGCATCCGTGTGCTTTATCTTTATCGTGAGGACTGGGAGCATTTCCACAAGTATCTGACAAGCAAGTTTGAAAATAATCCTGACCTCTACGTTGTCGACCGTCTCAACGATTTTGATGAAAACCCTGACCATTATTATATTGCAGAGCGTCCGAGGGCATACAA
>JAFYNW010000302.1 GCA_017547995.1 Clostridia bacterium
ACGGGTTGTGAAGAATACACGCTCGCCCTTTTTGATGTTTTCATCGTCTTCAGGCGCATAAAGCTCGCTGATAAAGCCGGGATGAAGTCCCTTTTCAAGATGGGCCTTCAGCTTTGTCATTTCGCTTTCAAGGCGGTCAAAGGGCACGTCTTCCTTGTTGGAAAGATAGCACTTATTCAGCACTTCAACGTAGTTTTCAAGGTCGTTTACAATAAGTTTATCGGCATGGGCCTTGAAAAATCTTGCCGAAGCACCCGAGCCTGTGAAAGCATCGCAGATATTCAGTTTTTCCTTGCCCAGCTCGCGCTTGACGATATCGAGAGTCTGACCGATGAAGCCGACGAGGGCGCGTTTATTGCCCAGATAGGTCACAAGCTGGTCTGTAAGAAACTGTGGGTTTTCGTTATTTAACATATTTCACCATGAGAATTGCGTTTTCTTTCGGCTTTTCGTAGTAATCCTTGCGGACGCCCGACGTTTCAAAGCCGCATTTTGTATAGAGATTTCTCGCCTTTTCATTGCCTTCGCGCACTTCGAGGAAGCTTGCGTAGTAATTGCCTTCGCAGGCAAACTTATCAAGCTCATTCATAAGAATCTTGCTGTAGCCCTTGCCTCTGTGACAAGGCTTGACGGCGATATTCATAATATGGATTTCGTCGAGAATCGTGCGTGTGCCGAGATAAGCCAGCACCTCGTCCCCCTCTGTCAGCACGAAATACTTTGCATCAGGGTTTTCAAGGTCGTCGCGGAGAGAGTTGATACTCCACGGCACGGAAAAGCTGGCAAGCTCGATTTCGTAAATCTGGTCTATGTGTTTAAGCAGTAAGCTCTGAATTTCCATTATTTAGCCTCCACCCAGTTGTTGCCCGAATGTACCTCGACAAGAAGCTTTACAGAAAGCTGTGCCGCTCTTTCCATTTCTTCCTTAAGGAGTGCCATAGCCTTTTCCTTTTCGTCAAGCGGCGCTTCAAGAAGCAATTCGTCGTGTACCTGAATGAGCATTTTTGTCTTCATATTTTCCTTTTTGAGACGGTTATGGACGTTTACCATAGCTATCTTCATAATATCGGCGGCCGCACCCTGAATCGGCATATTGAGGGCAACGCGCTCACCGAAGGCGCGCATATTGAAATTGGAGGACTTCAGCTCAGGAAGGGCGCGTTTTCTGCCGAAAACTGTCTTTACAAAGCCGTCTTCCTTTGCCTTGACCTTGATTTCATCCATATATTTCTTGACGCCGCTGTAAACCTCGAAGTAGCCGTTCATATAGCTCTGCGCCTCGTTGACGAATACACCCAAATCCTCCGAAAGTGCGAAGGCTGAGATGCCGTAGACGATGCCGAAGTTGACAGCCTTTGCGCTTCTGCGCTGATGGGACGTTACCTCATCGATAGGGGTATGGAATACCTGAGATGCAGTGGAAGTATGGATGTCAACACCTGTATTGAAGGCGTTCAGCATATTTTCGTCCTGCGCGATATGGGCGAGAATGCGAAGTTCAATCTGGGAATAGTCGGCGTCGATGAGAGTACAGCCTTCACTTGCGATGAAGGCTCTGCGGATGTTTTCACCCTCTTCGCTTCTGACAGGGATATTCTGCAGATTAGGGTCTGTTGAGCTGAGGCGGCCTGTTGCTGTGACAAGCTGATTGAAGCTTGTGCGCACTCTGCCATCGGCGTGGACAACCTTGATAAGACCGTCGCAGTAGGTGCTTTTGAGCTTGGCATACTTGCGGTATTCGAGGATATGCTCAACGATTGGGGCATCCTTGCGGAGCTTTTCGAGAGTTTCAGCGTCTGTCGGATAGCCCGTCTTGGTCTTTTTGCCGCCCTTGAGACCCATTTTATTGAAAAGAATATCGCCAAGCTGCTTTGGTGAGC
>JAFYNW010000303.1 GCA_017547995.1 Clostridia bacterium
ACCATTTTCATCAAGGAAAGACCATACCCCTTCCCATGGTGGACTGGGTCAATAAAGATTCTGCCAACGTACAATGCTTCACCGTCTTTGTCCAAAAACAGAATTGCGCCGCCAACGATTTCTCCATCTATGACTGCCTGCAGCAAATGCCCCTCATTCAGCATCTGTTCATGCCAAATAACCGAATCATACTCGGGTGGATAGTCCCCTATTGCGCCTCCAACCTTTATATCTGTTTCAAATGCTCTTTTTGATATAGCTACGATCCTTTCGATATGTTTCAATTCTGCATTTTCCAATTTCATAAAAATCATTTCCTTATCAAATTCAGGTTCGCCTGCTTGTTTAACCTATTGTATCATATATCTGCAGCATATACAACAAAGTTCTGCGGTGCTTATTTTTTGTCATATTTTCTCCTCTATTTACTTGAAATATATTTTCGTGAGTGCTATAATAAATACGTACGATTAAATATACAAATTTAATACATATAAGGAGAAAGAAATGGAAATCAAAAAGTTGGCTACTGCCGGAACACTCGAATCGAGTGACGCATTTATCACAGTTGAGCCAAACGAAAACGGAATTGAGCTCAACCTTGAATCTGTTGTTATCAATCAGTTCGGTGAAGAAATCGAAGCTCTCGTTTATTCCGTTCTTGACGAACTTGACGTAAAAAACGTAAACATTTCTATAAACGACCGCGGTGCTGTTGAATGCGTTCTCCGTGCGAGAATCGAAACAGCTGTTATGCGTGGAAAGGAGTAATATAATGCGTCGCAGTATTTTATTTATGCCGGGCAACAACCCTGGTATGTTGCTCAATGCCGATATTTTAGGCGCTGACGGTATCATTCTTGACCTTGAGGACGCAGTTTCTCCTAAGGAAAAGGATGCCGCACGAATTCTTGTCCGAAATGCTATCAAGTATCTCGGCTACAGAAAGAGCGAGGTTATCGTTCGTATCAACTCCCTCGATACAGAATTCTGGACAAAGGACCTTGACGAAATCGTGCCATTCAAGCCTGATTTCATCATGGTGCCAAAAATCTCCACAGCAGCTGATATTCTCGTTGCTGACGAATACATCACAAAGCTCGAAGAAAAGCTCGGCTTTGAAAAGAACACTGTAAAGCTTATGCCTCTCGTTGAAACAGCTCTCGGCGTTGAAAACGCTTACGCTATCGCAAGTGCTACGCCTCGTGTACGCGCTATGCTTCTCGGTGGCGAAGACCTTACAGCTGACCTTCGTTGTAAGCGTACAAAGGAAGGCAACGAAATCTTCTACAGCCGTTCCCGTATCGTTGTTGCCTGCCGTGCTGCAGGTATCGACTGCTACGACACACCATTCACAGACGTAAACGATGCAGAAGGCCTTATCAAGGATGCTGAGTTTGCAAAGAGCCTCGGCTTTACAGGCAAGTCCTCCATCTCCCCTCGCCACGTTGCTGATATCAACGCTGTATTCAGCCCAACTCAGGCTGACATCGACTATGCTATCGAAGTTATGGCTATCATCAAAGAAGCAAAGGAAAAGGGTCTCGGCGTTGTTGCTCTCCGCGGCAAGATGATCGACGCTCCAATCGTAAACCGCGCTGTTCAGGTGCTTGAAGCTGCAAAAGCAATGGGGGTAAAAATCGATGAGTAAAGTAGTATCTTCTCTTAACGAAATAATCGATCTTCTCAAGATCGAAGACGGTATGACCGTTTCATTCCACCACCACCTTAGAAATGGTGACTATGTTCTCAATATGGTTCTCGAAGCTCTCGCACAGAAGGGCCTCAAGAATCTCACAGTTAACGCAAGCTCTGTTTTCGACACACATCAGCCTCTTATCGGCCATATTCAGAATGGTGTTGTAACAGGTCTTGAAGCTAACTACATCGGCGGCGTTGTTGGCCGTGCTATTTCCGAAGGCGTTCTCGCAAAGCCTGTTACATTCAGAACACACGGCGGCCGTCCTTCCGATATTTCCAAGGGCACAGCTCCTATCGACGTAGCGTTTATCGCGGCTCCTACAGCCGACACAATGGGTAACTGCACAGGTAAGTACGGCAAGAGCGCTTGCGGCTCTCTCGGCTATGCTTTCGCTGACGCTCAGTATGCAAAGAAGGTTGTCGTTATCACAGATAACCTCGTTCCATACCCACTCACAGACTTCTCCATCCCTGAAATCTACGTTGACTACGTTCTCGAAGTTGACAGCATCGGTAATCCTGCAGGTATCGTTTCCGGTACAACAAAGATTACACGCGACCCTGTTGGTCTTGTTATGGCTCAGTATGCTGCAAAGGCAATTCAGGCTTCCGGTCTTCTCAAGAACGGCATGAGCTTCCAGACAGGCGCAGGCGGTCCTTCCCTTGCAGCGGCTAAGTTCCTTATGGACATCATGCTCAAGGAAGGCGTAAAGGGCAGCTTCGGCCTCGGCGGTATTACAAAGTATATGGTTGACATGATGAACGCAGGCTGCTTCGAAAGCCTTCTCGACGTTCAGTGCTTCGACCTTGACGCTGTTGAATCCATCCGCACAAACCCACGTCACCGTGAAATCTCCGCTATGCAGTACGCAAGCCCTAACGCTAAGTCCTGCGCAGTTGATTCTCTCGACGTTGTTATCCTCGGTGCGACAGAAATCGACACAGACTTTAACGTAAACGTTCATACAGACTCCAACGGCTATATCATGGGCGGCTCCGGCGGTCACTCCGATACAGCTGCAGGTGCAAAGATGGCTATGATTATTGCTCCGCTCACACGCGCAAGACTCTCCATCGTTGTTGACAAGGTTCTCTGCAAGTCTACACCAGGCAACACAATCGACGTTCTCGTTACACAGCACGGTATCGCTGTTAACCCTCTCAAGCCTGAACTCGCTCTCCGCTTCAAGGATGCAGGTCTTCCTGTTTGTGACATTCACGAGCTCAAGAGAGTTGCTGAAGGCATCACAGGCGTTCCAAAGCGTATCAAGCTTGGTGACAAGACTGTTGCTAACGTTATCTACCGTGACGGCACACTCCTTGACACAATCAAGAGCGTAAGATAATGAATATAAATGAAACTTATGGAAAGGAACTGCCTTTAGGGCAGCTCCTTTCTTGTCGTGAGGAGCGTGTTGCAAAGCAGCAGGCTCTTTTTGATGAATATTCCCTGCCGATTATCTGCCTGACACTCAATATTGCAGGGCCTGTAAAGCGCTATGCGCTGGCCGACAAGGCTTTCGGCATTGCATTCGACTATGTGCAGAATGCCCTCAGCGATGGCGGGTTTATCGTAAGGCACAGCGAAAAAGCCGAGCGTGGCTCGGGCTTTGAGGGCTATTTCGTCATTGATGCTGATGCGCTTGAAGTCAAGAGACTGACGTCCGAAATCGAGGAGAGCAAGGCTCATTTCCGTTTGCTCGACATCGACGTAATCAAGCCTGACGGCAACAAGGTTTCACGAAGCGAGATTGGCAAAAGTGAGCGCAAGTGTCTTGTCTGCGACAATTCTGCCGCCGCTTGCGGACGAAGCAGGGCACACGGACTTGACGTGATTATCGATAAAACCCATCAGCTTCTTCGCGATATGGTGTACGATTATCGTGCTCACAAAATTGCCGACAAGGCTGTTGCGGCCCTTCTCGACGAGGTTTACACAACTCCGAAGCCTGGGCTTGTCGACCTTGCAAACTGCGGGGCGCACAGCGATATGGACGTGGCTCTCTTTGAGAAAAGCGCCCGTTCACTTTCCAGTTATTTCCATAAGATGTGCATTGCGGGACAGATGAGCGAGGATTGCTTTGATGCTCTTTCGTCCCTTCGCGGCATAGGTAAAGAAGCTGAAAAGACCATGTTTGAAGCCACACACGGCATAAACACCCACAAAGGCGCTATTTTTTCTGCCGGTATAATGGCATATTGTGCAGGCTTTCTGCTCGGACAGAACGAAGCACTTTCTGCTGAAGGACTTCACGAGGTATGCCGTAAGGTATGCGTAAACGTGCTTGACGACTTTGCT
>JAFYNW010000304.1 GCA_017547995.1 Clostridia bacterium
TATCGCTGCCGTAAGGTAATATCACTCGGCAAAGCCGAATATCACTTTGCTGAAAGCAAAACAAAAAAGCCACCCGACGGGGTGGCTTTACTTTATTTATACGTTGAATTCGAACCTGAATTCTGTGCCTTCGCCCACTGCGCTTCGGGCAGACACCTTTATATTATGTCTGTGGGCGATTTCACGCGCTATTGCAAGACCGAGGCCTGAGCCTGTCTTGTTATTCTCACCGCCTGATTTATGGAATCGCTCAAAGATATAAGGCAATCGTTCAGGCTCGATGCCGCAGCCGTAGTCACGGATGTGAATACGGTTGGAGCTGAATATCACGTCGACCGAGCTGTTTTCGTTGGAAAACTTGACAGCATTGTCGAGAATGATAATGAACATCTGACGAAGTCTGCCATAGTCGCCGACAAAGGCATCCTTCGGCTCGTTATAGCTCTTGTTGATGACGATATTCTTTTCCTGCGCCAGTTTTTCGCCGCTTTTGATGGCATCGTCAAGCACCTGAGTCAGCGAAACAGGCTCGTGCTGAATCTCAAAGCCTGTATTCTGCAGTCTGGAAAGGTCGAGAAGGTCGAGCACGAGACGCTGAAGATAGACAGTTTCGTGAAGCATCTGCTGATGATATTCCTTCACGTCCTCTTCCTCTGTGATGACACCGTCGACCAGCGCTTCAAGGCTTCCGCGAAGCACGGTCACAGGGGTTTTCAGCTCGTGGGAAATATTCGCCACGTAATCCCTGCGCATCTGTTCAAGCTTGAGCTTTTCCTCAGCTTCCTTGAGAATGATAGGATTGGTGAAACGCTTTGAAAGAAGCACGGCAGGAATGAGGGAGATTAAAAGCGCCCCTATGATGCAGATAAGGAAAATCTTGAGGCTGTTTGTTGCCATCTTATTCATACCTGAAACAGGTGAGTGCATAACCATAACACCGATGACGTATTTGCCTCTGTAAATCGGTGTGGCAACGGTGACAGACGAGGTCTTGAGTACGGAGGTGAAGCCTTCACTTGTGACCGTCTTGCCGCTGAAGGCATCGGTTACGATGGTCTGCGCGCTCTTCGGCAGGTCGTTATAGCTGATAGTGTTGTTGCCCGCAGTGAAAATCTCGAGAGTATCGTCGATAATCCATACGTCGTTGGTGCTTGTGTCGGTCAGCACCTTGAGGTAGGCTGAAAAATTGGTGACGCTGGAAACACCCGGGGTGGAAAGATAGTTGGAGAGACTCTTCGAGAAGGCAACTGTGCGCGCCTCCAATTCCTCACGGCTGCTGTCGATAAGCTCTTTGTTGAAGATGCTTGTGAAGGCGGCACTTATGATGAGGGCGAAGATGAGTATGACAAGGAAGAAGTAAAACATCAGCTTCTGTGCCATGCTGTCCGACATGATAACTCTGCGCAGACGGCTGAAAAGCGACTTGCGGGTCTTGATTTCTTCCTTTTTTTCGTCGATTTTTTCTTTGAAATTAAGCATCGTGCACCTCAAACTTATAGCCTACGCCCCAGATTGTCTTGATATCCCATTTTGGATGAGGCACGGCGTCAAGCTTGGCACGAAGACGCTTGATATGGCTGTCGACTGTGCGTGTATCGCCGAAATAGTCGAAGCCCCAGAGACTGTCGAGAAGATTATCGCGGGAGAAAACCTTGTCCTTGTTTGTGACGAAGGTCCAGAGCAGCTCGATTTCCTTCTTTGTGAGGGCGATATTGCTCTCGCCTACGCGGACTGTGTAGTTGTCAAGGTCCACGTGGAGATTATCGAAGGTAAACTCCTGCTTTGTCTTTTCAGGCGTGTCGATACGGCGCATGACAGCGCGGACTCTCGCCATGACCTCGGCAGGGGAAAACGGTTTTACGATATAGTCGTCTGCGCCGATGTCGAGACCCATGATACGCTCGTAGTCTTCGCCCTTGGCTGTGACCATGATGATAGGTACGTTTGATTCCTTGCGGATTGTACGGCAAAGCTCAAAACCGTCCATCTGCGGCATCATAACGTCAAGAAGGCAGATATCTATGCCGCCCTTGCGGAAGATATCGAGAGCTTCTCTGCCGTCATAAGCAACAACGGGAGTATAGCCGTCGTTTTTTGCATAGCTGCTGAGAATATTCGTAATCTGTTTATTGTCATCTGCAATGAGAATTTTATACATAAAAACCTCCTGACTGTTGAGTTCATTTTAAGATTATAATATTATTATGTCAAAAGTATGGCGTTTTCAAAATTGCGGAATGAAAATATTCTGTACAATTATTCTATCACAAAGCTTAATAATTGACAATAACACGATTTTTGCTATAATTAAACGATGAGTTCACAAAAAATTCACATAAATGGCATAGTTAACGAAAAAAGTGCTGATAGAATGTAGCCGGAAAGGGGGAATAGTATGGCAGATTACGTTTTTCAACGTTCTGAAAAGAAATATCTTGTGGAAAAAGGCAGACTTAACAGCTTTCTTGAAGATATAAAGGAGCGTATTATTCCTGACCGCTACGGCGAATATAAAATATGCAACGTTTATTTTGATACAAAGGACGATTTCCTCGTCCGCACGTCCAACGAAAAGCCGCCTTACAAGGAAAAGCTTCGAATGCGAAGCTATGGCACCATTGACGAGACGGGCAGGGTTTTCCTTGAAATAAAGAAGAAATACGACGGCATCGTCTATAAAAGGCGAGTTTCAATGACACACAAAGAGGCTATGGAGGCTGTCGAAAGCAAGAAAATGCCTCAGACTACGGGGCAGATAGGCAGGGAAATCGAGTACTTCCTTAAAAGATACAACGTATCGCCCAAGCTCTATCTCTCCTATGAGCGAAGAGCCTTTTCGGGGCTTAAGGAGACAGACCTTCGCATTACGGTGGACGATAACATTCTGTCGCGATACGATGACGTCAGCCTTGTAAAGGGCGACTGGGGCGAGAAACTGCTGCCCGAGGGATATCTGCTTATGGAGATAAAAACGGCGTCAGCCTTCCCTTTGTGGCTTGCAAAGGCCTTGTCGGAATACGAAA
>JAFYNW010000305.1 GCA_017547995.1 Clostridia bacterium
GTCAATTTTCAAATTAAGATGAATATGGCGCCATAGCCAAGTGGTAAGGCAGAAGTCTGCAAAACTTTTACGCCCCAGTTCAAATCTGGGTGGCGCCTCCAGAAATCCCGTTCACGAAAGTGGACGGGATTTTTACTTTTTGCCTCTTAACTTGAGGTGGATATAGTTTTCTGTTCAATCCGTAGGGGAGCTGCTTGCCGCTCCCGCAAAGCACCAGATGAGGTGCTTTTTTATTTTCCTGCAATGTGATAAATTATTCCTTCCTTGCATAACTGTACCGTGTATGGTATAATGATTTATATCAAATCCAAGGGAGGTCATTTTTATGGCAAATGCTTTTCCAAGTGCTGTCTGGCTGCTTTTTGCCGCGGCAATGATTATCAGTGCTATCGGCTTTATCAAGTACGTGTGGTTTATCTCACTCGGCTATGGTTTTTCCATCGCAGGATTAGGTATTCTCATGCTTTATCTTTTCAGGGATTCCCTCTCGGCAGGCACAATCCTTCTCAACGTCCTTTTCATCCTCTACGGTATCCGCCTCGGCGGCTATCTTCTCATACGCGAAGTCAAAAGCTCGGCATATAATGCCAAGATGAAGACAGAAATCAAGGACGGCAAGACTATTCCATTCGGTGTAAAGTGCGCCATCTGGATTACGTGCGCACTTCTCTATATTCTTCAGGTAATCCCTGTTTTCTATCGTCTCCACAACGGCGCAGGCACAGATGTATGGACCTATATCGGCGCTTTTGTAATGGCTTTCGGCCTTATTTTCGAATCTGTTGCCGATTTGCAGAAAAATAAGTCGAAGAAAATCAACCCAAAGCGCTTCTGCGACACAGGCCTTTTCAAAATCGTGCGTTGTCCTAACTATCTCGGTGAAATGATTTTCTGGACAGGTGTTCTTATTTCCGGCCTCAATATCCTTTCGGGTGCAGGTCAGTGGGCTATGGCGCTCATCGGCTATATCGGCATCATCTACGTTATGTTCAGCGGCGCAAGACGTCTTGAAGTCCGCCAGAATAAGAATTACGGAAAGGACCCTGAATATCAGACCTATTCCAGGACTGTCCCTATTCTCGTGCCGTTCATTCCGCTTTACAGCGTGGAAAAATATAAGTTCCTCGTGGCATAAATACGTAAAAGCTCTCCGAAAGGGGAGCTTTTTATTTTGCATCAAGCACCGACTGATAAAACGTGCAGAGATTTTCAAGGTCGTTTACATCAGGATGACGTTTGTTCATTCCGCCTATCAGCCTGAGAGGGCCGTAGGTGTTGTAGCCCTTACAACCGAATTTACCCAGATAGCGGCATCCGTTTGAAAGGGCAATTTCTTCAATCTGACTGCCGTAAGCGGCATTGTCGCGGGCGCAGGTATAAACGGCATAAACAGCCTTGCCGGCAGGAAGCTTTGCGGCAATGTCTGTCACAGAAGGATAAAACCTGCCGAAATCAAGCCCTGAAGCAAAGCCGATGAGGTCATATCCATCAAAATCAATATCATCCACCTTGTCGGCATTGACAAGCGTTATATCATATCGGCTTGCAAGGTTTCGCACAAGTTTTTCTGTGTTGCCGTGATGGCGGGAAGCGTAAATAATCAATGATTTCATAGTGTATCTCCTTAATGAATATTATTCATTTAATCTGTTCAAAAAAAGAGCGATATCGCTCTTTTTGTATTTTTATAATCCAAGAAGACGTGTCCAGCCTGTGCGTATTGTGGCATATCTATCATCATCACTTAAATCTGGTGCCAGAAACACGCCAAGCTGACCATACAGGCCGAGAATCGCAATATTTTCAGGACTTTCCACAGTAATTTCGCCCTTTTCTTTCGCAATAACAAGACTCTGCTGAATATACGGCAGTATTCTTGCGGCAACCTTCAGCATAAGCTCGTTATGAAGCCTTTCGCTGTTTCTGCTGTGAAAAAGGGCATACAGGCTTTCGTCTCTGCCTTCAGCATACTTCAGACGCTCAAAGCTTTGCGCTATGCCGTCAAGCTGAGCAGTGATATGGCTGTCGGCATTACGGCAGGCGAGAAACTCACCGACGATAATATCGGCATATTTTTCAATAGCCGCATTGTAAATGTCCTCTTTCGATGGGAAATATCTGTAACAAAGCCCCTGAGAAATTTTAAGCTCCCTTGCTATTGTGGAAATTGTAGCGCCGTCATAGCCTTTTTCGGCAAATACACGAATGGCGCCGTCAAGAATCTCACCTCTGCGTACGTCAGGCTCCTTCACTGTCCTCATTATCGTCACACCTCTTTTCATGACAACAGTTTACCACAGACAGAATATAAAGTCAATGAATATTATTCATTTCATCCGCGTATCTTTTATTGCATTATAAAACTTGCCGTTTAGCCTTGTAAATAAAGCGGGATGGTGCTATAATTTTGCCAAAGACGTAAAGGAGAAAAAACTATGAAAGTTCTGCTTATTTTAGTTGACGGTATGCGCGCTGATGCTATTGCAAATCATCCGGTTGCCAAGAAATATATGGAAAAATCCTTCCACACACTCTCTGCCAAGACTGTTATGCCATCGCTGACCCTGCCTTGCCATATGTCGCTCTTCCATTCTGTCGAGCCGACACGTCACGGCACAACGACAAATACCTATATGCCTCCTGCAAAGCCAATCAACGGCCTTTTCGACAGAGTAAGGCTCTTCAATAAAAAGAGCGCCTTTTTCTATAACTGGGAGCAGCTTCGCGACCTGAGCAAGCCTGGCTCACTCGAGCTTTCCTACTATCTCCACGGCGCCACAGCAGTATCCAACGATAAGCTGACAGACGAGGCCATCAACCATATCGGCCAGCACGACCTTACATTCCTCTATCTCGGTCACGTCGATGCGGCAGGCCATGACTTCGGCTGGATGAGTGGGGAATATATGGATTCCATCGACAAAAGCTGGGCGAATATCGACCGCATCGTGTCACAGTTGCCTGAGGACTATGCAGTTGTAATCACAGCCGACCACGGCGGACACGACCGCACACACGGCACAGAAATGGCGGAAGATATGACTATTCCGCTTATGATTATGGGCAATAATATCGAAGCAGGCGTGATTGAAAATGCATCCATTATGGATATTGCGCCGACTATCGTCAAGCTTATGGGCATCCCTGCCGACGAGGAATGGGAGGGAAAGAGCCTTATATGAACAAAATAACCGATAAAAAGGGAGTCAGCAGAATCGCCCTCCTTTTCGCCCTCACTTATATGATAAGCTACATCACGCGAATCAACTACGGTGCCATCATTTCCGAAATGGAAAAGGCGACGGGGATGAGCAAGAGTATGCTTTCCATTGCGCTGACGGGCAGCTTTATCACCTACGGCACAGGGCAGGTCATCAGCGGAATCTTAGGCGATAAGTTTTCGCCGAAAAAGCTTGTCACAATCGGCCTTCTGTCCTCGGTCTGCATGAATATGCTCATTCCGCTTTGCAGCAGCCCATATCAGATGGTGGTCGTCTGGTGTATCAACGGCTTTGCACAAAGCTTTATGTGGCCGCCTCTCGTCCGTCTTATGACAGCCTTACTCAGTCCTGACGATTACAAGAAAACGGCGGCAAAGGTGTCCTACGGCGCTTCTGTCGGCACAATGGTGATGTATCTTGTGTCGCCTCTCGTCATCAGCCTCGCAGGATGGAAGTCGGTATTTATCTTCTCGGCATTGTGCGGCCTTGTAATGATTTTTATATGGAATAAGACCTGCGTAGATATCGAAGTGACTTCTACACAGAGCAAAAAGGGAAGTATCAATACAAAGGGGCTTTTCACACCGCTTATGCTTGCCATTATGGCGGCAATCATCCTTCAGGGTATGCTTCGCGACGGCGTTACAACGTGGATGCCGTCCTACATCTCGGAGGTCTACGATATTTCCAATCTTATTTCCATTCTCACAGGGGTTATCCTGCCAATTTTCAGCATTCTCTGCGTAAAAATGGCTACAAAGCTTTACGTTGAAAGAATGAAAAATCCAATCACCTGCGCAGGACTTTTCTTTGCAATCGGCATGGTTTCAGCCGTCACACTTTATCTGCTCAACGGCACGAATGCGGCATTCTCTGTTGTGCTTTCGGCAGTGCTGACAGGCTGTATGCACGGCATAAATAATATGCTTGTGTCAATGATTCCGCCATTCTTCGCAAAGTATGGCAACGTTTCGACAGCCTCGGGCGTTATCAATTCCTGCACCTATATCGGCAGCGCCATCTCCACATACGGCATCGCAGTGCTGACAGAAAATATGGGCTGGAATTACACCATCGGCATCTGGAGCATCATCGCAACCCTCGGCACGATAATCTGCTTTGTGTGCATCAGACCATGGCGAAAGGAATATATGTAAATCAAAAAAGCACCCAACCGGGTGCTTTTCTTATGCAGTAATTTACTTCAATTTAGCAAGCAGAGTTTCCTTATCGCGAGGGAGTGTGCCGAGAAGCTTGATTGGGTTTGTAGCGTGTCTTGTGTCAAACATTGTAGACTGCTTCA
>JAFYNW010000035.1 GCA_017547995.1 Clostridia bacterium
CCTCAAGCTGAGGAAGCATATATGTGGCAACCGTGTCGGATTTCACAGCGCGTGCCCCTGCATTGGAATAAAGTGTGCCGTAGAAATCAGGATATTCCTCGCGAAGCACTCTGTCACTTGGAGTCAGACCATATTCCTGACAAATCTTCTCATAGGCATAGTACGCCCCGTCGCTTGTCCAGTGGTGGTCTGTGCGGTAATAGATATATTCGTCCTTGTGGGCAAGGAGAGTCTGGCTCAAATCAAAATACTCATCCATCTCAGCTGCTCTGTCGAGAAGAATCTGCTGGTCGTATGGATTCGCGTTGGATGGCAATTTGTCAGCATGGATATAGCTTGACATTGGGATAAGGGAAAACTTTACCGGAATATCAAGGCTTGCGGCAAGCTTCTGTATAGCGCCGTAGTTGATGTTAAGACGGCTTTCATCAGGGGTGACAAACTTCGTCATAAGATAGCCGTCCTTGCCGAAATAAATGCCGTTGTTTTCCGTCTTGAGAAGCGCCTTTTCGAAGAAATACTTCATGCCGACCCATGCATCGCGGAATGCAAACTGGTCTGTGACGTATTCTTCGAATTCGCTTGTAAACTTGCCGTTGAATAATCTTTCAAAAGTAAACTTCGGCATCTGTGCAAGGTTGCGGTTTTCCATTTCAGAAAACTCGGCCTTCGGCATCACGATGAGCAGTAAAAAGAATACCGCGATAAAGCCGACAAAGGTGAAGGTTGTGATTTTATTTGTCTTTTTCATAATTCACCTCTTAGAAACGGAAGTAAAGGAATGGGTTGTAGCTTGCGTCAACGAGGTATGCCGTCGAAATTATAAGACCGAGCATACACAATACAGGCACGAGCCATTCGCCCTTTTCGCGAAGCTTGTTGAACGTATTCTTTGCAAATGGTGTGGCACCGATAAAGAGAATCACAAGCAACGCACCGTAGTTGCGGATGTTATAGAGGAAGTCGGCATTGACGAGAGGGATGCCCTGCAAGCCAAACATACCGCTCATATAAGTCAGCCCTGCGCCCATATCCTCGATAGCGAAGAATACGAAGGAGAGCAACACGAAGAAGAGTGTGTATGCGTGGGACACAATGGCTGGAGCTTTCTGCAGTTTTTTGAGAAGGAATCCCTTTTCGAGCATAAGCAATACTGCGAAGATGAGACCCCAGACGAGGAAATTCCAGCTTGCGCCGTGCCAGATGCCCGTTGTCGCCCAGACAACGAAGATATTGAAGAAGTTACGCGCCTTGGAGCAGCGGTTGCCGCCCAATGGGATATACACGTATTCTCTGAACCATGAGCCGAGGGAGATGTGCCATCTTCTCCAGAATTCTGTGATGCTCTTTGAGATGAACGGATAATTGAAGTTAATCATAAACTCAAAGCCGAGCATACGGCCCAGGCCTATCGCCATATCGGAATAGCCTGAGAAGTCGAAATAAAGCTGAAGGACGAATGCGATAATGCCAAGCCAGAGGGAGAGGACAGACTGGTCTGCCATGCCTGTTGCAAAGATGGAGTCCCAGAGTGGGCCGATATTGTTGGCAAGGAGAGCCTTTTTGCAGAGGCCTGCCATAAAGGTTTCGACACCGCGTGCAAACTTTTCCACAGACTCCGTGCGGTGTGTCAGCTGGTCGTCGACATCCTTATATTTAATGATAGGACCTGCGATAAGCTGAGGGAAAAGTGTTACGAATGAGCCGAAGGCGAAGATATTGCGCTGTGCCCTGGCATCACCGCGGAATACGTCGATGGTGTAGGACATCGTCTGGAATGTGTAGAATGAAATGCCAATCGGCAGCGGCAAGCCCATAGGCTTGATTGGAAGATTCGGTGCGATGGCAAGAATATTGCCGACGATAAAGTCAAAATATTTGAAGAAGGTCAGCAAAAGAAGGTTGAAGAATACCGATGAGCCGACCCACATTTTTGCGCGTTTTATATTGCCCTTGGCGACGTTGTTTTCTACTAAAATGCCGTGGGTGTAGTCGATTATGGTGGAAAG
>JAFYNW010000306.1 GCA_017547995.1 Clostridia bacterium
CATTTTTATAGACGTATGTTAAAATATAGTTAGCAATATCTTTTTAATCTTGTTCAAGGAGGGTATTTTATGAACTTTTCTAATGCTCTTTTAATGTACGCAATAATACCCGCTCTTACAGTTGGCATCATTTTCATTGTAAAAAGAAAAATACTGTGGTCTGCTCCGCTGATTTCTACGGCATTAGCATTTGTTATTTATTCGATAGAACTTATGCCAACAAGTATAATAACCATATTCACCAATAACGAATGGCGGTCATTTTTTATATTGACCTTGATTCTGCATCTTGTCGTTGCGGTTGTAATAACTGCAGCTGCCTATTTTATCGCACATATTCTTAATAAGAAACGCTAGTAAAACTATATTTTGAAGCACCCGTAACGCGGGTGCTTTTCTGTTGCTTATCTGGCGGGACGTTGGCAAGCACCGTCCCCTACATTTTCATATCTTCCCTACACATTTTTGCGCTTTTATGATATAATAGTGGCACAATAATTCCTCAGGGTGTGTATAATATGAAACTTACTAATAAAATGATAATGGATATTGCCATGGCGCAGTCGGGCTTCGACGCCAACTGCAAGGGCGAGGATTTTCTCAAGGCTGAAAACGTGATTACGATTTCAGAGGCAAGTCCCCTTGCGCGAAGATATCTCAAGCTTCCTCACGTCTGCAATTTAATCTCTTATGGTACGAATATTGTGGCGACCATCTCGGAGGAATATACAGAAATTGTAAAATCTTACATTGATAAATACGCTGTCGAGCACTGCTTTGAAACACCGAATATGCACGTATTGAACGATGCTTTTCAGAAGCACGACTGCCGCGTCTGCTTTATGGCGGAATATTTTCTGCCTGACGTGGATATTCTCCGCCCTCTGCCTTGTAAATATGAGCTGAGGGTGCTTGAGCCAAAGGATTTTGCCGATTTATACAAGCCTGAATGGAGCAATGCTTTGTGTGAGGCGAGAAAGCATCTCGACGTACTCGGTGTGGGTGCGTATGACGGGGACAAGCTTATCGGCCTTGCAGGATGCTCGGCTGACTGCGACACAATGTGGCAGATTGGCATTGACGTGCTGCCTGAATACCGCAGAAGGGGTGTTGCCTCTGCCCTCACAAGCCGTCTTGCTGTCGAGATTCTTGAGCGTGGCAAGGTGCCATTCTACTGCTGTGCATGGTCGAATATCAAATCGGCGCGCAACGCTATAAAAAGTGGCTTCCGTCCTGCCTGGGTTGAAATGACTGTCAAGCCATCTGACTTTGTAAATGATATGAATAAATAGCTGTAATCTTATACAATTTCTTGACATTTGCCGTAAATAATGGTATACTATGTGGTGCGATTTTATCTAATAAGGAGTAATAAGACAATGACAAGAATTAAGACAATTGCTACAAGAAATATCAAGAAGTCCGTTAAGACAGGTGGCTGCGGCGAATGCCAGACATCTTGCCAGTCTGCTTGCAAGACATCCTGCGGCGTTGCTAACCAGCAGTGCGAAAAGACAAACAACAGAAAGTAATTTTCTAACCGCTGCCACTTCCGGTAGCGGTTGCTTTTTGAATATTTAAGGAGAAAAAATGATTCACCAGTATAAACTTAACGGCTACAATATCGTTCTCGATACTGCAAGCGGCTCTGTTCACGTTGTTGATGACGTTGCTTACGACATCATCGGCATGTACAAGGACAAGAGTGAAAGCGAAATCATCGGCAGTATTCTTGAAAAATACAGCTCCAATGCTGACGTTACAGAAGCTGACGTTATGCAGTGTCTTTCCGACATCAGGGAGCTTGAAGAGAGCGAGCTTCTCTTCACAGAGGAAGACTATGAATGTCTTGCCTGCGATTACAAAAACAACACAAACGTCGTGAAGGCTTTGTGCTTACATATTGCCCATACTTGTAACCTCAACTGCTCCTACTGCTTTGCAAGTCAGGGCAAGTATCAGGGCGACCACGCTCTCATGAGCTTTGAAACAGGTAAGCGTGCTTTCGATTTCCTTATCGAAAACTCCGGTACACGCAGAAATCTCGAAGTCGACTTCTTCGGCGGCGAGCCTCTCATGAACTGGGACGTTGTTGTAAAGCTTGTTGAATATGCGCGCAGCATTGAAAAGCAGCACAACAAGAACTTCCGCTTCACACTCACAACAAACGGTATGCTTCTCGACGAGGATAAGTTTGACTTCCTCAACAAGGAAATGACTAACGTTGTTCTCAGCCTTGACGGCAGAAAGCCAATCAACGACCATTTCCGTGTCGACTACAACGGCAGAGGCAGCTACGATATCATCGTGCCAAAGTTCCAGAAGTTTGTTGAAAGCCGCGGCGGTAAGGACTACTATATGCGTGGTACTTTCACACACAACAACACAGACTTCACCAACGATATCTTCCACATGGCTGACCTTGGCTTTACAGAGCTTTCCATGGAGCCTGTTGTTTGCCCACCGGACGACCCTTATGCTCTTACAGAAGAGGATATGCCTGTAATCTTCGAGCAGTATGAAATCCTTGCAAAGGAAATGATCAAGCGCAAGAAGGAAGGCAGACCTTTCACATTCTATCACTATATGCTCGACCTTGAAAACGGTCCTTGCATTTACAAGCGTATCACAGGCTGTGGCTCGGGTACAGAATATATGGCTGTAACACCTTGGGGCGAACTCTTCCCTTGTCATCAGTTTGTTGGCGACAGCAAGTACAGCCTCGGCAACATCTGGGACGGCGTGAAGAAGCCTGAAGTGCAGGATGAATTCCGCTGCTGCAACGCATATTCCCGTCCTGAATGTAAGGATTGCTGGGCAAAGCTCTATTGCTCGGGCGGTTGTGCGGCTAACTCTTACCATTCTACAGGCAGCATCTCGGGCGTATATAAGTACGGCTGTGAGCTCTTCAAGAAGAGAATGGAATGTGCAATCATGATGCAGATTGCTGAAAACGAAGAAGAATAGTATTATCAAAGCACTTGCGAAAGCAGGTGCTTTTGTTTTGCGGTGATACTATTCCGAACAGAACAGAAAATCCCCTGTGGATTGGTATGCGGGAGGGCACAGAGGCCCTTCCCTACTCTTTCATCGGGACGCCGAGGGCGTCGTCCCCTACGGGATTGTGAAAACCGAAAGGTGTTGCTGTTGGTGCATTTATTGTGCTTTACTATTTGCTTATTTTATGCCTTTGTGGTATAATTATATAATTAAAACGACTCCGCGGGAGAATCATTATGTCATTTGAAAAAGCAAAAGCCCATCTCTCCAAGTTTGGGCTTGAAAATAATATTATGGAATTCGACGTTTCGTCGGCAACCGTGCCTCTCGCTGCGGCGGCACTCGGCTGTCAGCCCGGGCAGATTGGCAAGACACTCTCTTTCCTCGTCGACGAAAAGCCGCTTCTCATCGTTGTTGCAGGGGATGCCAAGGTGGACAACAAGAAATTCAAGGCGATTTTCGGCAAGCGTCCTAAGATGATTGCCTTCGAGGACGTGGAAGG
The DNA here is from genome assembly GCA_017547995.1 of Clostridia bacterium. Taxonomy (GTDB): domain Bacteria; phylum Bacillota; class Clostridia; order Oscillospirales; family Butyricicoccaceae; genus SIG471. The sequence continues at coordinate 3,503 of JAFYNW010000306.1, forward strand.
CATCATCGGTCACGGTGTTGGCGGTGTGTGTCCTTTCGGCATCAACGAGGGTGTGCCTGTATACCTTGACGATTCGGTCAAGCGTTTTGAAATCATCCACCCTGCCGCAGGCAGCAGCAACAGTGCCGTCCGTCTGACTATTGCCCAGCTTGAAGAGGCTTCAGGCTTCGAAAAATGGGTTGACGTCTGCATTGTTTAGAGGTATTTTATGAAAAAACTGTACCGATTTGTGAAAAAGGCGCTGAAGGGCGACGTTTTTATCGAAACCGAGCGTCTTGAAATACGCTATATTGTGGACGAGGACTGGCGTGATATGCTGGAATTATTTACAGATTTTTCCAACTCACCATACGTTCTGCTCGACCTTCCCAAGCCGACCGACGAGGGAGGCGCACGATACCGCACCGAGCGTTATACCGACAGCCGTATTTTCTATGCCGTTTCGCTCAGGGGCGAGGACAAGGTTTTCGCCTATATCTGCGTACACGACGACGGCAAAAGCCACGACGTAGGCTATTGCTTCCATTCGGCATATCACGGCAAGGGCTATGCGAGCGAGGCTATTTCCGCACTCATCCGCTTTTATGCCGACAGCTACGGCGTCAAAACCTTTACTGCAGGGACTGCTATAGAGAATGCTCCTTCTGTCAAGCTTCTGACCCGTCTCGGCTTTAAGCTTGTTTCCACAGAGCCTAATTCATTCTATGAAGGCCACACGTTTGAAAGCGGCAATTTCGTGCTGGATATATCTGACCTTCGTCTTTAATTGACAAATTACGCATTTAGTAATATAATAAAATTTATCAATAATTTGGGGGAATCACTATGAACTTTTTAGAAAAACGTATTCTTAAAGACGGCGTCGTAAAAGAAGGCAACGTCCTCAAGGTCGACTCTTTCCTCAATCACCAGATGGATATCAATCTTTTTGATGAGATGGGTAAGGAATTCAAGAAAAGATTTGAAGGCAAAAATATCAACAAGATTCTTACTATTGAGGCTTCCGGCATAGGCATTGCCTGTGTTGTTGCCCGTCATTTCAACGTGCCTGTGGTTTTCGCAAAGAAATCCAAGAGCATCAATCTCGACGGCGAAATGTACGTTGCTGAGGTTGAATCCTTCACTCACAAGAACAAGAACAACGTCATCGTTTCCAAGAAGTTCCTCACTTCTGATGACCACGTGCTCATCATTGACGATTTTCTCGCCAACGGCTGTGCGCTTCAGGGCCTTATCTCCATCGTAAACGATGCAGGTGCTACTGTTGAAGGCATCGGTATCATTATCGAAAAGGGCTTCCAGTCGGGCGGCAGAATCATCCGTAATCTCGGCTATCATCTCGAGTCCCTCGCTATCGTTGAAGGCATGGACCACACAACCGGCGAAGTTTATTTCCGCGAACAGGGGGATAAATAAAAAATGTCCCGCAAAGATAATTCAATAGACAATATTTATCAGCTGAACGGCAAGGTGCCATTGAGCAAGGCTATTCCATTCGGTCTTCAGCATATTCTCGCCATGTTCGTGGCGAATATCGCTCCGATTATCATCGTAACGGGTGCCTGCGGTCTTTCCTCTCAGGAAACTGCGTCCCTTATCCAGACTGCTATGATTATTGCAGGTATCGGCTCGCTTATCCAGATGTTCCCGATTTTCAAGGTTGGCTCAGGGCTGCCTATCGTAATGGGTATCAGCTTCACCTTCGTTTCGATTTTCTGCTACGTCGGCCCTAAATACGGCTACGGCGCTGTTATCGGCGCGATTATCGTGGGCGGTATTGTGGAAGGCATACTCGGTCTTTTCGCAAAATACTGGCGCAAGCTCATCACCCC
>JAFYNW010000307.1 GCA_017547995.1 Clostridia bacterium
ACAACGATGATATTGCCGCTGCAAAGCAGAGAATCATCGACCATACAAAGGGAGTAGGCGACGTTGAAAAGGAAATCGAGGAAATCAGAAGCAAGACTATTTCCGAGGAAGAATACAATTCCCTCGTACGCTCACGCGACAGACTCCTTTCCTTTGACGTTGAGAAGATTTTCGAAGAAAGCTTTGCACAGGCTACGGAAAAGTGGTCGGGTATCATTTCGGAAATCAAGAATATCGAGCACTATCGTTTTTATATTTACGCAAAGCTTTTGTTCTTCTATTTAATGTATGGTAAGATAAGAACAAGCGATGCTCTCCTTGCTATCGACGAAGGGCAGGATATCTCGCCTTGCGAATTCAAGCTGATGAATACAGTAAACGGCGGTGTCATCTTCAATATCTATGGCGATACAAATCAGCTCATCAAAATCGGCAGAGGTACTGATGATTGGAGCAAGCTCGATTCTGTACGCGGGTTTTCTCATTTTGAATTGCCAATCAACTATCGTAATACAATCCAGATTGCCGATTACAGCAATGAAAAGCTGGATATGGAAACGCAGGCTGTTGGTATCAACGGTGTTGACGTAGATCTTATGGACTTTGAAGAATTGCCGTATATCAGCCTCGATACAGAGGGTAAGCGTGTTGCAATTATCTGCAAGGACCTCAAGTCGCCATATATGAAGCGAGTTGTTTCCATGTATAAGAAAAACGATGCCGTCGTTGTTGGCAAAACAGAGAAGGGCAAGGTAGCCTTCATCGATATTGAGAGCGCTAAGGGTCTTGAATTCGATAAGGTCTATGCCGTGCCGCGCGATATGACCAAAAACGAGCAGTATATTGCATACACGCGAGCATTGTCTGAGCTTATCGTAATTGAATAATATGAGCGAAAAAATATGGTATGCCCACAGAGGTGCAAAGCACGATGAAATCCTCAAGGCCGAAGCACAGTTAAGCTTTGACTTTCCGCTGGATTTCAAAAGTTTATATGAAAAGTCGGACGGATTTGAGATGGAAAACGGATTCAGTTACGTCCATTTCTGGAGTCTTGACAGTATTCTTTCGGCAAATGAAATATTCCGCGAAGTCGGGCAGGGTACTTACGTCTTTATTGCAGATGCCGACGATGGAATCGATTATTTCGCTTACGACAGACAAAGCAAAGAAATATACGTCTTTGCAGGCGACGAAGATATGTCCTCTGCGGAAAAATGCGGAGAGAATATCGGCGGGCTTGTAAGCTACGCCAAATCATTATAATATAAAACCACGGTTACCTTAGCCGTGGTTTTTCTGTTTGCCGTTAATGATATATTTTACATCATCGCCATAGTCGGAATAAAGGATAAATGCCCCGTAAAATCCCAAAGAATCAGCAATTTCCAGCTTGGAAAGGGCAGTGGAAGCATCATCAAATATGACGAAATGATATTCACCGTTGCACCTGTACGTGAAATATTTCGAGCATAATTCTTTAGAAAAGAATGGGCTTGGTGAATGCTCAGCCATTATAACGTCAAACTCCTCTTTCGAAAGATTTCGCCCATCAGGC
>JAFYNW010000308.1 GCA_017547995.1 Clostridia bacterium
ATGGAAAACGGATTCAGTTACGTCCATTTCTGGAGTCTTGACAGTATTCTTTCGGCAAATGAAATATTCCGCGAAGTCGGGCAGGGTACTTACGTCTTTTTTGCAGATGCCGATGACGGAATCGATTATTTCGCTTACGACAGACAAAGCAAAGAAATATACGTCTTTGCAGGCGACGAAGATATGTCCTTGTCAGAAAAATGCGGAGAGAATATCGGTGGGCTTGTAAGCTACGTCAAATCATTATAATATAAAACCACGGTTAACTTAGCCGTGGTTTTTCTGTTTGCCGTTAATGATATATTTTACATCCTCGTCATAGTCGGAATAAAGGATAAATGCCCCGTAAAAGCCAAGAGAATCAGCAATTTCCAGCTTGGAAAGGGCAGTGGAAGCATCATCAAATATGACGAAATGATATTCACCGTTACACCTGTACGTGAAATATTTCGAGCATAATTCTTTAGAAAAGAATGGGCTTGGTGAATGATCAGCCATTATAGTGTCAAACTCCTCTTTCGAAAGATTTCGCCCATCAGGCATATAGCTTGGCATGGTAAAATCCTGACAAGTACGTACAAGGTCGAGGCAGAGATTTTCTGCTCCATATTTTGCCTTGTACTCTCGCAGCATCTGCTCGAAGCTGCCACCACTTATGGCAGCGGGAATGATAAGCTTTGCGTTTGTGGCGCAGGAAGCGAAAGACAGCGGAATAAACTGTACAATTCCACTGCGGCTTGCAAGCTGACATATACTTTTGAGGAGATTTGCGCTCTGGCTGCTTTCAAAATCGAGAAATATTCCTGAAAATCGTCTGTTGCGGCATTCGGCAATTATATCGGCAGAAAGCCTCGGAATATCAAGCTCGGTGCAGTCGCTTATTCCATAATCGGAAAGATACATCACGCTGCTCATATTGATAAGGGCGGCATTCCGTTTTCTCAGCAGACCATTACGGTCGATATAATAACTGAAAAATGTGCAATACCGCGTGATTTTAAGCACGTTTTGCGCATCGTTTGGAGACGCGAACAAAAAAACTTTTATATTATTCATAAATTTCCTTTCCTCCCCCTTGTTAAATATATGAAAAGTGTGGTAAAATATAACTGATACTAAAGAAAAGGTAATACAAAATGAAAGTTCTGTTTGGTCCTGCGGGAAACTCGGACAGTTTCTCGAAGGAATATAAATCATCAAAGAATGCTCCGCTGTGGCTTAAGAATATGGGACTGAGCGCCTATGAATATCAGTGCGGCAGAGGTGTCAATATTGGTGAGATAACTGCAAAAGCCATCGGTGATGAAGCAAAGGCACATGGTATACAGATGTCGCTTCACGCACCATATTTTATAAATCTTTCGTCGGCAGAGCCTGAAAGAATTGAAAAGAATATCAGATACGTCCTTGAAAGCGCAAAATGCGTTGACGTTATGGGCGGCAGACGTATCGTAATCCACATGGGTGGTCTTTCCAAAATGACAAGGGAAGAGGCTATGGCGAATACAAAGGTAAACGTCACAGCATTCCTCAAAGCCCTGGACGAAAATAATCTGTCCCATATCATTCCGTGCATTGAAACGATGGGCAAGATAAACGTACTAGGCACCCTTGAGGAAGTGCTTGAAATATGTAAGATGGATGAAAGACTCCTTCCTTGCATAGACTTCGGTCATATCAATGCACGTACCCATGGCTCGCTGAAAAACTACGAAGATTTTGCACAGCTTTTTGATATGATGGAAAACGCCATCGGCAAGGATAGGGCAAAGGTATTCCATTCACATTTCAGCAAGATTGAATACAGCAAGGGCGGGGAAGTCAAGCACCTTACCTTTGAAGACGAAACCTATGGTCCTGTGTTTGACCATATCGCAAAGATTATCAAGGAAAGAGATTATGCTCCGACCTTCATTTGCGAAAGTGCAGGCACACAGGCTGAAGATGCTTTAATTATGAAAAAAATATATGAAAATACTTAAAGGAGAAAGACTCATGACAAGACTTGAAAAGATCAGAGTAGCGATGCAGGAAAAGGCTCTCGATGCACTCCTCGTCACATCCAACGAAAACAGAAGATACGTAACAGGCTTCGGCTCTTCTGCAGGTAACGTTCTTATCACAATGGATAAGGCATACTTTATCGTAGACTTCAGATACATTGAAGCTGCAAAGAAGGGTGCAAACGCTGACATCTCTGTAACACAGCTCAAGAAGACATTCATGGAAGACCTCGCTGAAATCGTAAAGGAACAGGGCATCAAGCGTATCGGCTTTGAAAACCGTACGATGAGCGTTTATGATTTTGAGAACTACAAGTCTCAGATTGCTGCTGAATTCGTTGCATTCGATGATGGTATCGAAATCGTAAGACGCAACAAGGATCCATACGAACTTGAATGCATCAAGAAGGCTCAGGCTATTGCTGAAGCTGCTCTCACAGAAGCTCTCAAGCAGTTCAAGGTTGGTATGACAGAAAAGGAC
>JAFYNW010000309.1 GCA_017547995.1 Clostridia bacterium
ATTATCACGAATCCACACTCAACGATGGTGACGGCTATAACATCACAGGCTACGTGCCGGTCCTTTACAATGGCGACAGAGCAGAGCTTATCATTGAGTTTACAAGTGAAGAGGATTACGGCAAGGTTGTCGGTGCAAGACGCGTCTACAAGGACGGTGAAACAGATACAGTCGCAAAGACAATGGACGCAGTTGCAGATGGTGACGTAATTGACTTTATCTGCGATTACTATAGCTATGAAGGCGAATATCTCGATAGCTATATGCTGGGTGAACAGCTTATCGTAGATGGTGAGCTTGTTGTAAGCGACGTATACGTTGACGAAGACTGCGCAAACTTCACGTATCTTTTCACAGATATCTATAATCAGAAATACTGGACAACACCGGTCAAGTAAAATCAAAGCACCTCTCATACGGGAGGTGCTTTTTTACGTCATTGAAAAAGTGTATTACCTGTGATATAATGAGGAAAAACAGCAGGAGGTGCAGACGTGGACACAAACATGATAAAACGAATTGAAACAATGGAGCTTTACTTTGATACGGTTGCGTCTGCATTATCGCGTAATCCGAAGCTTATCGACGATATATGCATAGCAAAAATGCTCCGCAGGCTTAAAGAATATTATTCAAGTGGACAGTGGCTTTGTGATTATGAAGCAGACGAGCGCGGTGAAATCCCTCACAGAATAAAAAGGGGAGTGCTTTCTCAGGACGGACTCTATAATCTTTTTGATGAAATCAGCGAAGTAATGGAAGAAAATCTACCATCAGTCATTCTGTATGACAGATACATCGAGATGGAAAAGCTCAGCCTTTCAGCCAACCGTGAGGGTGTAAAAAACATCACTATGAAGGTCGGCTCGGCTATTATGAATATGGATGCTGTGAAAAGATGCTCACTTTCGTCCGTCATTGCTGATATTGAAAAAACGTGCGGTGATAAAATGGCGGACCTTCGCATTGAAAAAGCCGAAAACAGTCCGTGGGATGGCCTGGACTGGTCGGGCGCTCTTTATATGATAGTCCGTCAGCTTAAATCAAAGGGCAAACTTGCATCGTTTTCTATATTTACAGACAAAACTGACGATGCGATTTATAACGTAAACGAAGCACGCTTCAATTCGGAAAACGACAGAAATATGTACTTCTGGCTTGTGAGAAATGCCGCTCATCTTGGCAAAATCAAGCCGTAAACGAGGTGTCCTTATGAGAAAAATAGCAATAGCCTGCCTGATTCTCTGCATAATTCTGTGCGGATGCAAGACTGAGCAGATGACCAATGAAAGCACAACCGAAGCAGCCACAAAGCCAACTGAAGCAGTGACTATAACAACGGCACCGACCGAAGAGGCAACTGAAAATACGGATTATACAATAAAGCTCAAGGCATATATTCCTATTTTTGGTGGTCCGGGTTACGATGAAATCTATAAGACAGTAGTCGGTGAGGATGGGGTATATACCATAGTCGAAACTCAGACTGACACCGAGGGCAACGAGTGGGGTAGACTAAAATCGGGTATCGGCTGGATAAATCTTACCGAACTTGAAGACTACGAAAATCATCCCATCGTAATCAGCTTTGCAACCGATAAAATGATGGAAAATGCCATCGAAAGCCATGTTGTCGAAGAAAGTGATTATACAGAAACGCTTATCTTCACATCTAATGAAAATCTTACAGACGTGAGATTCACAATGATTGACTACACAAGCGAAAACTTTGATGCCGAAATCATTCATACTACTCCAAAGCTGGACAAAGGCGAAACTTACGCACTTGGTGTGGTGTTTGGCGGCGATATGACAACCTATGGCGTGATTTTCAATGATGAAGATGGCACAGAGCATTATTATCTTGCTTGCATAAGCGGCAGAAACAGTGCCCTTATCTGGAAGGAATACGATAAACAGGGGTAAAATATGAATAAGGAAATCAAAACCGACCGCCTTGTGCTTGCGCCGATGACCGAAAAAGACGAGCAGGCAATGGTGGATATTCTCACAAACGACGAAATCAAGCAGACCTATATGGTGCCTGATTATACTGAAAGAGAAAAGGTAGCAGCACTTTTTGAAAAAATCAAGGCAATTTCCCATACAGACGGGCGCTTCTGCGTCGGCATTTATAAGGACGGAAGGCTTATCGGCTTTATGAATGAAACTGGAGTCGAGGTCGAAACAATCGAAATCGGCTACGTAATCCATCCGTCACACAAGAATAACGGCTATGCAACCGAGGCACTCAAGGCGGCAATAACAGAGCTTTTTGCAAGAGGCTATAAGACAATTCGCGCCGGCTTCTTCGAAGAAAATATTGCAAGCCGCAGAGTTATGGAAAAGGCGGGTATGAATAAAATCGATATGACGGAAGAGGTCGAATATCGCGGCAAGACCCATCATTGTATCTATTTTGAGGCGGTGAACAATGAAAAATAGCGAAAGAAAGGCCGCTCTCATGCTGACACTCTCGATGGCAGTTTTCGGCACGTTGGGACCATTCGTCAGAAATATTCCGATTTCATCTGCTCAGCTTGCCCTGAGCAGAGCAGTGCTTGCGGCTGTGCTGATAATGACATATATGTGCATCACAAAGCAGAAAATCCAATTTTCCACTATCAGAAAAGAGCTTCCGCTATTGCTGTTTTCAGGTGGCGCAATGGGTGTAAACTGGATTCTTCTTTTTGAAGCCTATAAGTACACCACAGTTTCGTCAGCCACTCTGGTATACTATTTTGCGCCCGTAATTGTGACGATAGTCTGCCCATTTCTATTCAAAGAAAAGCTCGGAATAAAGCAGATTATCTGCTTCTGTATGGCAACCATAGGCATCGTGCTTATGACAGGCTCAGGAGACCTTTCGGCAGGAAATAACCACGTATTGGGCTTTGTTTTCGCGTTCGGTGCGGCAGTTTTATATGCTACAGTGGTGCTTATCAATAAGTTCATCAAAAACATCGGCGGCATACACAGAACGCTTCTGCAGTTTGCATCAGCCATAATCGTGCTTCTGCCTTACGTACTCACAACGTCGGGCATCAGTTTTGATGGAATGACGTCGACAGGCTGGATAAATCTCCTCATAGTCGGCTTTATCCACACAGGCGTTACCTATTGTATGTATTTCACAGCACTCAGAGATATCTCGGGGCAGAAGGCGGCAATCTTAAGCTACGTAGACCCTCTGGTTGCCGTAATCATATCTGTATTCATCCTCAGCGAGTCTATGACGATGATGCAGATAGCAGGTGGTCTCCTCATTTTAGGGTTCACACTCTGGAATGAACTCCCATCGAAAAGGTAAATAAAAAAGCCACTCATCAGAGTGGCTTTAATTTTTATGTAGCTGCGATTATTCAGCAAACTCGCCTGCTTCAGATGGCTTGAAGGATGTAATCCACTTGCCGGAAGAGAAGCGTCCGACAACGAGAGCCGTACGCACAAGCTGGTCAACAACGAGAGCGTACCATGCGCCGTGGAGGCCAAGACCAACGTAGTTAACAAGGAGGATTGCAAGACCTGGACGGAGAATCATAACAGTGAGCATTGTGATGAGAGCTGTGTACTTTGTATCACCTGCACCGCGGAGAGAACCTGCCAGGATGAACTGTGCCGACTGGAATGGCTGAATGATAGCGACCATCGAAAGGATGGAGGAGCCGACAGCAATAATTTCAGCTTCAGGAGTGTAGAGTGCGAGAACGTTCTTGTTGAAGAAGAATACCAGCACCGCAATAATAATAGCAATTGTAGTACCGATATGCTGAGTTCTCTTGGAATAATGGTGAGCCATATCTGCTCGTCCCTTACCAAGCGACTGGCTGACGAGAGAAGTAGCAGAAGTTGCAAATGCCTGACCGTTCATAAATGTGAGAGCCTGAATGTTCATACAAATCTGGTGTGTTGCGTATGCCATTGTGCCGAGGCCTGTAACTGTTCTTGTGAATACGATAACACCGAAACGCATTGCAAGCTGTTCAATCATGGAAGGGAAGCCGATCTTTGTAATGTTCTTTACAGTAGGCATATCAAGCTTTAAGCTGCCCTTAGGGAATGTAAGACGGATGAACTGATTCTTTCTGCGGATAGCGTACATTGCCATGAAGAATGCGATAACCTGACCGAGAACTGTTGCGATGGAAGCGCCGACAACTTCGAGACGAGGGAAGCCGAACTTACCGTAGATGAGAAGGTAGTTGAAAACAACGTTGATAACGTTGGAAATCGTGTTGTAAATCATGGCCGTTTTCGAGTCGCCACATCCGCGCAGACAGCTTGTCACGCAGGAAGTCATGGAGATTGTGAAAATACCAATCATCTGAATCTGGAGATACTTTGTAGCTTCAACGAGAACGAGTTCTTCTGTCGCGCCCATAAGCTCAACCATCTGTCTTGAGAAGATTGTACCGAGGACGGAGAAAAGAATACCGAAGAATGCATTGAGAATAAAAGCCTGTCTTAAAACAAGATTTGCACGTTTTTCATCACCTGCACCTCTGTAACGACCAACGAGAGCCATAGCACCTGTGTTGAGTGCCATAAACGCTGTTGAAAGAAGCATCTTAGGCTGCATTGTAAGGCCAACAGCCGAAGTAGCCCAAGCGCCAAGCTGACCTACCATCATCTGGTCGGCCATAGAGGCAAGCTGCATAAGCATAAGCTCAACGAGAGCCGGCCAGCCGATTCGGATTACGTCCGAATAAAGCATTTTGGACGTTACACCGGTTGGAAGAGGCTGTTTCTTGCTTATAATTTTTACGTCATTTGGGTCACCTGCAGGAAGACTGTCGAGGGTTGTCGTAATCTTCTTCAAGTCAGCCGACCCATTCTGCTCATTATGTTTTTTCTTAAAGTCCATAGAGCATCTCCTTTTCATAACATTAGAATAAAATTATTATACCATATCATATTGAATAGTTAAATAGTAAATTGTTAATTTTCTTAACTTTTTTATATAGTATGATATTTGGAGGCAGAATTCATCGGAATATTTAATAAAAATCTTTTGAGGACGTCATTGAAATCGGACGTATATTTGTGGTATATTATATTAAAAAGCAGAAACAGGTGTGATTATGGATATAAAAGAACTTTCAACAATATATAACGTACGCTATCTTACGGAAAATGACGTAGCGGAAATATTTGAGCTTTGCAAGGGCAATCCTCAGTTTTATGAGCATTGTCCTCCTTTTGTTACGGAGGATTCTATACGAAGCGATATGAAAGCTTTGCCGCCAAAGAAGACTTATGATGATAAGCATTACTTTGGTTTTTATGAGGGAAACACACTTGTTGCAGTTATGGACCTCATTGAGAAATATCCAAATGAACATACCTCCTTCGTTGGTTTTTTTATGGTCAACAAAGCGTATCAGGGCAAAGGTGTCGGCTCGGGCATCGTACAGGAGGTTTTCAATGAAATTGGAAAGTATTATACGCATATAAGGCTTGGATATATCGCAACAAATCCCCAGGCAAAGGCATTTTGGCATAAAAATGGCTTTGAAAACACAGGTTTGACAAGCAAACAGGAGCTTTATACTGTAACTATTGCGGAAAAAATATTGTAAAATATAGTTTTTCACAGGTTGATAAAAATTCATCTGTGTGATATAATTATTTTCGGATAGTGTATTTTGAAATTGCAGCTCAAACGGAAGATGAGGTATAAAATGTAAAATATTGTCAAAAATAAAATACATTTTTTTACAAATTGATATTGAAAAAACTGGAAAAATATGTTATATTATACCCATACTTCAGAAAATGATAAAATACAAGTGGAGAATGCGATATGAATAAAATGATCAAAGTAATTATTGCAGATGAATGTGAAGATATGAGAAAAGTCCTGCAGATGTCCCTCGATGGCAAATGCGGCATAAAAATCGTGGACAGCGTTGACAACGGCAGAGCGCTTATTGACAGTATCCTTGCCAATCAGCCTGATTTCGTCCTTCTCGACCATATCCTTCCGATGATGGACGGTATCTCTGTTGTGAGAAATATTTCCAGACAGAGCGTTGTAAACGTTCCTGTTTTCTGCATCCTTACAGGCTTCAGCTCGAGAACAAGCCTTGCTGAAGCAATGAAGGCAGGCGTTGCGGCTTATCTTATGAAGCCGGTCGACAGTGATGCACTTGCTGAAAAGATTGCGGAGCTTATGGAAGCACACTATGAGGCGCTCAGAGAGGTGCCTTCCACAGTTGATTCTGAAACTCAGCTCGAGGTGCTTGTGACAAATACTATCCACGAAATCGGCGTGCCTGCACATATCAAGGGCTATCAGTATATCAGAGAAGCCATCATTATGACTATCAACGATATGGACACAATCAATGCAGTTACAAAGGTTATGTATCCTGCAATTGCAAAGAAATATAACACAACCTCTTCACGCGTTGAAAGAGCCATCAGACACGCAATCGAGGTCGCGTGGGACAGAGGTGATATCGAAGTGCTGCAGAGCTTCTTCGGCTACACAGTTTCCAACGTCAAGGGTAAGCCTACAAACAGCGAGTTTATCTCCATGATATCCGATAAGCTCAGACTCAAGATTAAAATCACAGGATAAAATATTATAAAAGAGCCGTATCAGCGGCTCTTTTTTCTTGCATTTAAGAGTGGATATGATATAATTAAGGTATAGTAAGTATTATTTAACAGAGGTGCTTATGGCGGATTTTATCAATAAACTCAAGAAAAAGAGAAAGCCATTCGTTTCAGCCATCGTCGCGGCAGGCGGCACGGGCACAAGAATGGGTGAAAATAAATTGCTGATGGATCTTTGTGGCAAGCCTGTTCTTGCTCATACGCTTCTCGCGTTGCAGAAGTGCGAAATGATAGACGAAATCATCATTTCTGCCCACAAGGATTCTATTACAGAATATGGTCAGCTGGCGTTGAAGTACGGCATCACAAAGCTGAAGGCAGTTGTCGCAGGCGGTGAAAACCGCAGCATCAGTGTATTCAAGGGCATCAGCGCAGTTTCGGAAAACTGCAGATTTGCGGCAATCCACGATGGCGCCCGTCCGTTTATCACAAACGAAGAGCTTGAAAGTGTTATCCACAAGGCCTTCTACACAGGCGCCGCAACGGTAGCCGTGCCGGTAAAAGATACGATAAAGCAGATTGCCGACGGTAAAATCACAGCTACGGTCGAAAGAGCAAATCTCGTGCAGGTGCAGACACCGCAGGTTTTCGATATCGACCTTATTAAAGGTGCTCTTACAAAGGTAATCGGTGAAAATATCAGTGTAACAGACGATTGTCAGGCTATGGAGCTTATGGGCTTTAATCCTACTGTTGTCACAACGTCTTACGATAATATAAAGATAACTACACCGGAAGATATTCTTCTCGGTCAGCTTATCCTTAATAAGAGAGGGGAGTAAAATATGAGAATCGGTAACGGATATGACGTCCACAAGCTGGTCGAGGGCAGAGACCTTATCCTCGGCGGTGTAAAGGTCCCTTATGAAAAAGGACTTCTCGGCCATAGTGATGCAGACGTGCTTGCGCACGCGGTAATCGATGCCATCATAGGCGCTCTCGGCATCGGTGACATCGGCACACATTTCCCTGATACAGATGAAAAATATAAGGGTGCAGACAGTCTCGTCCTGCTCAAGCGTACAGGTGAGATGGCAAAGGAAATGGGATACAGAATCGTCAATATCGACAGTATCGTTGTTGCGCAGAAGCCAAAGCTTTTGCCATATATCAGACAGATGCGCGAAAACATGGCGGCTGTGCTTGAAATGGACCCTGCAGACGTAAACGTTAAGGCAAAAACAGAAGAAAAGCTTGGCTTTACAGGCAATCTTGAAGGTATGAAGTCCTACGCTGTCTGCATTATAGAAAAAACATAATTTTGTCACTAAAAGACTATCTGCATATGATACAATAGGAGGTGTCATATGCAGATAGTCATTATTTTTAAGTCGGTCACTTATGCACAGCGTGCGGAAAGGCTTATTGCTAAAAAAGGCGTGACCGCCAATATAATCAAAGCACCGTTTGGAATAAAATCAGGCTCGTGTGCATACGGATTAAGAATGGATGAGCGAAACCTTTCGCTTGCTTTATCCGTCCTTAAAGAAGCAGGCCTGCCATACAGAGAAATACTCGCAAAGCGGCCTGACGGCATGTATCGTGAGGTGGTCGTATGATGTATTTCGATAATGGTGCAACAACCTGGCCAAAGCCACCTTCTGTGATAAAAGCAGTGAATGATGCTCTCATTTCCTGCGGTAATCCGGGCAGAGGAGGGCATATCCTCGGCCGCAATGCGGAAAAAATCCTTTACGACTGCCGCGTTGAAGCGGCACAGCTTTTTGGTATGGAGGACGAAACACGGGTTGTCTTTACAAATAATGCAACACAAGCTCTCAATATCGCCATCAAAAGCACGATGAAAAACGGAGGCCACGTGGTGACGGGCGGATACGAGCATAATTCTGTGCTTCGTCCCTTGTCGGCTATGGAAAACGTCAGCTTTGACGTAGCTCATTCAAGGCTGTTTGACGAGGACGATGCCTTTGAAAAAATAGTTTCAAAGGTAACAACTGACACGAAATGCATCGTGCTCAACCACGTTTCAAACGTCTTCGGGAACGAGCTTCCGATATACAGAATCGATGATTTCTGTCACAAAAACGGCATAAAGCTGATTCTCGACGTATCTCAGTCGGCAGGCTCGGAGCCAATAAATGCTCGGGATTTCAAAGCGGTAAGTTTTATGTGTATGCCAGGACATAAAGGCTTATATGGTCCATCCGGAACGGGAATATTACTGTGCTGTAAAGAAGAAAAACTTTACACTATAACCGAGGGCGGAACAGGCAGTAATTCGGAAGAAATCACCCAGCCGGACTTTCTTCCTGATATATTCGAGAGTGGCACAGCCAATTTTACAGGCATAGCTGGTCTGCTTGAGGGCATAAGATTTGTCAGGGGCAGACAGGAGGAAATATCCCGTCATAAGCAAAATCTCATCAGGCTCTTTACGGAGAATCTGGATGGCACGGACAAGATAAAAATCTACCATTCGGACAAACAGAAATCTCTTGTTTCGATTTCAGCAGGGGAGAAAAACAATGCGCTTTTCGATATGCTTTGCGCTGAAAAAATCTGTGTCAGAAGCGGCCTGCACTGTGCCGTTGCGGCTCATAAAAGTGCGGGTACAGAACGGCACGGAACCATAAGAATCAGCTTCTCGGCCTTCAATAGTGAAGACGAGGTGAAACGATTGGTTAATATATTAAAAAAGTGTTCAAAAACTTTATAAATTTCAAAATTTCTATTGCTAACAGAGAAAAAATTTGCTATTATAATATATAGTATATAAGTAAAGGTGTGAAATAAATGGAAGGTATCTGGCAAATCGTTAATTATATAAAACTTTCAGATATAGTCGATATAGCTCTCGTTGCATATTTGTTCTATATTGTTCTCAAAAACATAAGAAATACAAGCGCGGAAAGACTTCTCAAGGGCATCATTGTGCTCTTCGTCATCATGCAGCTTGCAGACGTTTTTGACCTGCGTACGATACATTTTCTTATCACAAGTGCAATGCAGCTTGGCTTTATCGCCGTTATAATTATTTTCCAGCCTGAACTCCGTAAGATTCTCGAACGCTTCGGTAAAGGCAAGTTCAAAATCTTCAAGGGCAAGGATAACAAGGATGAGTCACTCAGAACGTCCATTGCCAACGTGACAAAGGCGGCAGCTGCAATGTCCTGGCATAAAATCGGTGCTCTCGTTGTATTCGAACGCAACGACAAGCTGGATAACATCGTAGGTACAGGTACAATAATTGATGCCCAGATTACAGAAGAACTTACAAGAAATATTTTCTATCCTAAGTCTCCTCTGCACGACGGCGCAGTTGTTGTTTCAAATAACAGAATCAAGGCGGCAGGCTGTCTGCTTCCGCTTTCCTCAAACCTTTCCATTTCCAAGGAACTGGGCACAAGACACAGAGCAGGTCTTGGTACAAGTGAAACAACAGACGCAGTTGTTCTCATCGTATCGGAAGAAACAGGTACTATCACACTTGTTGTAAACGGCATCCTCAAGCGTCATCTGGCGCCTGAAACTCTTGAAAGACTTCTCATAAAAGAGCTTATGCCTGTCGAGGACGAAAAGACAGATAAAAAAGGTTTCTGGAACAAGTTTATGAGGGACAAAAAATGAGAGAATTCGTAAAAAAATATGACTTAGGCAACTGGGCAGTCGCCATTGTGGCGGCATTCCTTCTCTGGATGTACGCTGTCTCAGCTGACGATTCAAATATTTCACATAGCTATACAGTTCCGCTCCAGGTGACAGGGCAGAATACCCTTTCGGCAACGGGCCTCAATATTATCAACACCTTGCCTGAAAGAGTGTCCATCAAGGTCAGCGGTCCACGTGACAAGATTTATCAGCTTGGTGATAACAAGACGACAACAGACAAGATTTCCGCGAAGCTTGACCTCAGCTCGATCTACGAAGCAGGGGATTATAAGCTCAGTTATGACGTCAGCTTCGAAGTTGACAGTATTTCTGTCGAACAGAAGAGCCCTGCGCAGATCAGCGTAAGCGTCGACAGAATAGTCACGGAAAAAATCCCTGTTGAAATCAATTTCACAGGCAAGCTGACAGAAGATTTCAATCTTGAAAACTATTATCTTTCCGTTCCTGAAATCGAAGTCAGAGGTCCGCAGAGATACGTTGATGAAATCGCAAAGGCGGTTGTATCTATCGACAGAACAAACCTTCACGAAGATGCAGAAGTGCAGGGAGATATCGTATTGTACGATGCAGAGGGCGAGAAATATGTAAACGAACAGGTTTCACAGAGCCATGCTTCTACAGTATTCACAGCGACTATGCACAAGACAAAGACTGTTGAGCTCAAAATCAACAAGCTTATTTCAAACGATATCATTACAGATGAAATGGCAAAGGTCACAATCGCTCCGCAGACAATTCAGATCTGGGGCGATACAGAGCTTGTTGATTCCATCGAAGAAATCATGCTCGGTGACGTTTCAATAGCAAAGTGCCTCGAAACGGATACGTTTGATTACGTTCTTCCGGTTAAGCTTCCTGAAGGCGTGATGGCAGAGGTTACAGACCTTGCGGCAACAGTCAAGGTCGAGCTTGAAGGTGTTGAAAAGATTTCCGTTCACGTTCCTGCAGAAATGCTTCCTGCAATCGAGGGCTATGAAATCGTAAACACAGAAGGCATCGACGTTGTGATGTACGCAAAGACTGAAGACGTTGCCAATATAACAGTAGAAGAACTCAAGCTGTTCCCGATTTATTCTCAGGGTGACTATGACAACGACACACTTCATCAGGTTGATATGAAGGTTGTTTGCATAGATTATGAAGTGATTTTTATCGGCGAATATATGGTAGAGGTAAATAAGGTAATCGAAGAATGATACTTATTACAGGTATAAAAATTCCATTTGAAGAAAACGAAGAGCAGGCTGTAAAGTCTGCTCTTAAGCGTCTTGATGTGAAAAAAAGCAGCATCAGATCGGCGCATATTTTCAAGCGCTCTCTCGACCTTCGAAGAGGGCATCTGGCAAAGGTTTATTCGGTAATCGTCGAAACAGACGTGAATGAGGATAAGCTTGTCAAAAAACTCAATAAGAACGAAATCACAAAGCTTATGCCGGTGGCTGTGCCGTGTGTGAAGGGCGATAAGGTTATCGAAAAAAGACCGCTTGTTGTGGGATTTGGCCCTGCAGGTATGTTCTGCGGTCTTATCCTTGCGCAGAATGGCTTCAAGCCAATCATCATCGAGCGTGGTGGTGCTATGGAAAAGCGCGATGCTGTGACAGAGCACTTTTTCGCAACGGGCGAGCTGGATGAAAACACAAACGTACAGTTTGGTGAAGGTGGCGCAGGCACATACTCCGACGGCAAGCTTACAACCCGTATCAACGACCAGCGCGCAAGACTCGTCATCGATGAGCTTGTCAAGCATGGTGCACCTGAAGAAATCAAGGTCAATGCAAAGCCGCACGTCGGCACAGACCTTCTCAAAGGCATAGTAGTGTCCATCCGTAAGGAGATAGAGGCTCTTGGGGGCAGTGTTTTATTCGACTGTAAAGCAGAAAAACTTGTCATTGAAAACGGTGCGGTCAAGGGTGTTGTGACACAGAATGGCACAATGGAAAGTGACTGTGTAGTCATTGCTATCGGCCACAGTGCACGTGATTTCTATAAATCAATCTATTCGGCAGGCATCCATATCGAGCCAAAGAGCTTCGCTGTGGGCGCACGAATTGAACATCGTCAGCAGATGATAAACGAAAGCCTTTACGGCGATTTGCTTGATAAATATCAGCTTCCGCAGGGCGAGTATGCTCTTGCACAGACTGTCAATGGCAGAGGATGCTACACCTTCTGTATGTGCCCTGGCGGTAAGGTCATGGCAAGCACAAGTGAGCTTCTCGGCACGGTTACAAATGGTATGAGCTATCACGCCCGTGATGGTGAAAATGCAAATGCGGCTGTGGTTGTTTCGGTCGGAGCTGGTGATTTTGAAGGCAATGACCCGCTTGCAGGCGTGGAGTTTCAGCGTATGCTCGAGCATAAGGCCTATGAAGTGGCAGGCGGCGGATACAAAGCTCCGCTTCAGCTTTTCGGTGATTTCGAGCAGGGCAGAGTAAGCACAAAATTAGGCAACGTAAATCCAACATACAACAGAGGTTTTGAATTCTGCGATCTCAACAAAGTCCTTCCTGATTTTGTTACAAACGAAATGAAGTCGGGCATCAGAGCCTTCGGCAAGAAGGTGCGCGGCTTTGATAGTGACGATGCTGTTTTAACAGGTGTTGAAACACGTACTTCTGCTCCTATCCGCATCGTGCGAAATGAAAATCTCGAAAGCACAAACGTAAAGGGCTTGTACCCTTGCGGTGAAGGTGCAGGCTATGCTGGCGGCATTATGAGTGCGGCAGTCGAC
>JAFYNW010000310.1 GCA_017547995.1 Clostridia bacterium
GGCTAAGTTTATGGCTGTAGTTGAAATCCCATCAGGCAGCAAGAAAAAGTATGAGCTTGATAAGAGAACAGGCCTTTTAAGACTTGACCGTATTCTCTATACATCCACACACTATCCTGCAAACTATGGCTTCATTCCACGCACTTACGCTGAGGACCGTGACCCTCTCGACGTGCTCGTGCTCTGCTCTGAATCCCTCGACCCATTGGTTATGGTAAAGTGCTACCCAATCGGTGTTGTTCGTATGACAGACAACGGTGAAGCTGACGATAAGATTATCGCTATCCCTGTTGAAGACCCAACGTGGAATTTCTATAAGGATATTTCCCAGCTCCCACCACACGTATCCAGCGAAATGGTACACTTCTTCGAGGTTTACAAGAGCCTTGAAAACAAGACGACAGCAACTTTTGAAACTTATGGTAAGGAAAAGGCAGAAGAAATCATAGCTGAAGCAATGGACATCTATGAAAAGCACTTCTGCGGTAAGTTTTTTTAGAATGAACACATTGATGCTCAAGGCGACAAATAAAGATGAGATAAAGACTGCAGCGGCATTCCTTGCAAGCGGCGGTCTTGTCGCTATGCCTACGGAAACAGTCTACGGTCTTGCGGCCAACGCCCTCAGCGCAGAAAGCGTTGCAAATATCTATAAGGCCAAGGGCAGACCTTCGGACAACCCTCTCATCGTACATATCGCCGATATGAATGACTTTGAAAAATACGGCAAGCCAAACGATATAGCAAAAGAGCTGGCCGAGGCATTCTGGCCGGGTCCGCTGACGATTATCGTCGATAAAATGCCTTGCATTCCTGATATCACGTCGGGCGGACTGGGTACCGTCGGCATCCGTATGCCTGCTCATCCCGTTGCTCTCGAGCTTATCAGAGAGGCAGGTGTGCCTGTTGCGGCACCTTCGGCAAATACGTCGGGCAAGCCTTCGCCAACAGAGGCCATCCACGTATGGGACGATATGAATGGCAAGATTGAGGCTGTCCTCGATGGCGGCTCATGTGATATCGGCGTTGAGTCGACTGTCGTTGACACGACGGGCGGTGTGGCTGTCATTCTGCGTCCGGGCGCTGTCACCATCGATATGATGGCAGACGTGCTTGGCGAAGAAGGAGTTATGCGCGTTTCCAAGGCGGCTATCGTCAAGGACGAAGCGCCAAAGTCCCCGGGTATGAAATACCGCCACTATGCACCGAAGGCACGCGTTGAAATGGTTTCGGGCAGTCCGGTTGATACGTACAATTATATAAAGAACAACGTGACTGAAAAGGACGGTGTCCTCGTTTTCTCCGAGTTTCTCGGTGAATTCGGTTGCGAAAAGATAGATTTCGGCAAAAGCTATGATAAGGATATGCACGCGCGCGTGCTTTTCTCGGCATTCCGTGAGATGGACAAGAAGGGCGTTGAGCGCATTTTTGTCCAGTGTCCGCGTGAATACGGCAAGGCACTTGCTACTGTAAACCGCCTTCGCAAAGCGGCGAATGAAGGTATGGCAACAGACCTCCGTACGCAGAAAATCGTCGGCATCGTGGGCAGAAGCGGCTCGGGCAAGAGCTACGTTTCGCAGAAACTCAGTGAAAAGGACAGACTTATCGACTGCGATAAGCTCTATGCCGATATGCTGAAAAGCGACTGTGAGATGACACGCGAACTGGCGCAGAGCTTCCCTGAAAGCTGTATCAATGGCAGAATCGTCAAGGCTGAACTGGCAAAAACTGTATTTAACGACAGGGAGAAGCTGGAAAAACTCAACGCGATTACACACCATCATATCGTCAAGGAAATCATGCGTATCGTCCACGAAAATCCACAGGATAACTTCTATCTCGATGCGCCGACTCTCTTTGAAAGTGGCCTCCATCTCTACTGTACAAAGCTTGTGGCTGTGGTGGCTGACGAAGAAACCTGTATCGAGCGCATCATAAAGCGCGACGGCATCACAGAAGAGCAGGCGAAGAAGCGCCTTGCAAATCAGATGTCTGCCGATTTCTTCAAGAAATACTGCGACCAGGTGATTTATAATTAGTGCAAAGCCGAAGAATAATTA
>JAFYNW010000311.1 GCA_017547995.1 Clostridia bacterium
ATGCTTGCGTCCAACGTGATGTTTTCCCAAGGTCCGTGGACACCGTGGCAGATGTTTGCAATGGGTATCATCGGCTTTCTTGCCGGAATTTTATTCCGCAAGGGCTGGCTCAGACGCACAAAGGGTGCATTGGCGGTTTTCGGCTGTCTTGCGGCGCTCATAATCTATGGTGGTATCATGAATCCTGCCTCGGCGCTTATGGCAAGCCGTGAGCTGAATCCGGGAGTGCTTCTGGCATATTTTATTTCAGGCTTCCCGATGGACTGCGTACACGGGGCGTCGACAGCTCTGTTTTTGTGGGTCGCCGCCGAGCCATTCCTCGAAAAGCTGGACAGAATCAAAGTCAAATACGGCCTTGTGGAATAAATAAAAGCCACTCTTGTGAGTGGCTTTTGCTTTGCCTATTTAATGAGATTTGTCTTTTTCCAGCTGCCCTTGAAATAATAGCTGTAATTTATAGGCTGCATTATGAGCCACGTGACCGGTTTGCATATCATAAGCGACGTTTCGCCGATGACAGGAATATAGCGCAGGCCGTAGCCTAAAATCAGGCATATACCGAGGAACGTGCTCGACATAGCTGTTGCGGCAGAGCCTTTGCCCACACCCTGATACATACCTGTGCAAGGGAAATAGAGTGAGAAAAGCATAAATGGGAAGGCGAGAATGCGTATGTGCTTAACACAGTATACTGCCGCCTGACCGCTGATGCCAAATGAGGCTACTATGCCTTCGGCAAAAATAAAACTGAGGACGGAAAGACATCCTGTGACCAGTGTTGCCATGATTATCGCCTGTCCGAGTCCTTTTTCTATACGCTCAGGCTTGTTTGCCCCCTTGTTCTGGGCGGCAAACGTGGCAATACCCTGATTTACCGAGTTGGTTGGCAGATGCATATAGCCTTCATAACGGCTGACAACCGTATAGGATGCCGTCATAGCTGCACCGAAAGAATTGACAAGGCGCTGCATGAAAAGGTTGAATACGGTGCCCACCATAGACTGAAGTGCCATCGGTGTACCTGTCTTTATCAGAATGACGATATCCGACCAGGTTGTTCTGAGTTTTTTGCCCTTGAAACGGAAAATTTCATATTTTTTCTGCATATACACAAAGCTGAAGATGCAGGACACAGACTGGGAGATGACCGTTGCCCAGGCTGCACCTTCGACACCCATATTAAACCAGGCGATGAATACGTAGTCGAGGATAATATTTGTAAGCGAGGATATCATAAGGAAATAGAGCGATGCCTTGCTGTCACCTATTGAACGGAGCAGAGATGTCACGGCATTGTAGCCAAAGAGAAATACAAAGCCAAATGCGATAATGCGGAAATATCTTGCCGAATCATAGAGCAACATTTCGGGCACAGATACAAGGTGCTTGAGCAGGAATCCTCCTGCAAAAATGCCGACAAAAGCAATTATTACACCTAAACCGATGAGAAATACCAACGAATTGAAGGAGTGCTTTGTGATTTCATCCTTTTTGCCCGCTCCGAAAAGCTGGGAGGAAATAACGCCTGTACCAACGGAAAAGCCTGTGGAAAAGGCTATCAGCAGATTTGTCAGCACACCGCAGGTGCCCACGGAGGAGAGAGCCTGCTCGCTTATCAGCCTGCCAACCATCATAGTGTCGACAGTATGGTAAAGCTGTTGGAAAAGACTGCCCAGAAGTATCGGTATGGCAAATATTATGAGGGATTTCCATGGAGCGCCTTCGGTCATCGTGACAGTTTTGTTCTTTGTCATAATAGCCTCCTTTACAATATTTACTGTTTATGATATATTTATCGTAGCATATTAGAGTTGCTCTAAGTCAAGAGCTATGGAGGAAAATTATGAAATACAACGTAAAACAGATGGCTCAGATGACGGGACTTTCCGAGCATACCATAAGATTTTATACAGATAAAGAGCTTCTGCCTTGTCAGCGCGACGAAAAGGGCAGACGAGTTTTCGACGATGAGTCGATAAACTGGTTCAGGGGCATACAGTGCCTGCGCTCGTGCGGTGTATCGCTTGAGGGTATAAAGGTGTATTCCAACCTCTGTATGTCGGATGAAGACGACGCGATGGTCAAGCGTTATGAGTTTATGGCGGCACAGCGCCAGGTTGCTTATGAAAGACTCAAAGAGGCTCAGGCTCTTGTGGAGTATATGGACAAAAAAGTTGCACATTATGAGGATATCCTTGCAGGCAAACTGGAGGATGACACCAGGATGGCAGACTTTAAATCGGAATGTTGTAAGTAACGGTATTTCCGGAATAATTCTGCAAACAATACGAAATATCCTGTGATGTAGTATTGAAAAACACTTGACGATACCTGATTAAACTGCTATACTATATAGTATAATAACTCAAATGCGGGCTTGTGCCTGCTGAAAGGAATAAGTATGCACAAAAACATCATCCTTGTTGCTGAAACAGGCTCCGATATCCCTCGCGAAATGGCCGAACAGCTCGGCATCTATCTCGTTCCAATGCACGTTACAATGGGCGGTGCTATCCTCGACGACGGCACGTTCCCTGCTGAAGACGTATGCGCTTATTATGACAAGACAGGCAAGTGCCCTACAACATCGGGCAGTACGCCTTTCGACTTTGAAAAGGCTCTCGACGAAATCCACGCGGCTCATCCTGACAAGAAGATTCTTCATCTTGCTTACTCCGCTGTTACAACTTGCTCCTACCAGAGCTGTATCGTAGCATCCGAAGGCCGCGACTATATCAAGAGCGTTGATACAAAGCACGTTTCCGTCGGTCAGGCGGCTGTTGTACTTGCTGTAAAGAAGTATCTCGACGAGCATCCTGATGCAACTCTCGACGAAGCAGCGGACTATGCTGTAAAGGTCGGTCTTGAAACAAAGATGTGCTTCATCCCTAAGAATCTCGACTACCTCCGTGCAGGCGGCAGAGTTTCTAACGCATCCCACATCATCGGCACACTTCTTTCTCTCGTTCCTTGCATCGAAATCCTCGATGGTAAGCTTACAGCTACAAAGAAGTACCGCGGTAACTTCAAGAAAATCGTTGCAAAGCTCGTTGAAGAGTTCACAACTGCAAACGGTCTTGTGAAGGACCATCTTTACCTCATCACAACACCATATCTTCCAAAGGAAATCGAAGAAATCGCTGAAGAAACAGCAAAGAGCCTCGGCTACAACAACATCACATGGCTGAGAACAGGCTGTGTTATCACATGCCACGGCGGCCCTGGCGCATTCGGCGTTGTAGGTACTACTAAGTAAATAATAAAGCCACCCAATCGGGTGGCTTTTGTTTTTGTATAAAGAAAACCACGCGATAGTCGCGTGGTTCAAAAGAGCTTAAGCGGTGAGCAGAAATAGCCTTCCCCTTGAGGGGAAGGTGTCAACGCAGTTGACGGATGAGGTGTTTTGTAGGGACCGACGTCCTCGACGGTCCGAAAAAATAAAGGGGAAGCCTGTCGAGCGCATAGCGGATAAGATTTTCTGTAAGGTAAGTCTTACCAGAGAGCCTTATTGACATAAGGCGGCCCCCGGCGGCTCATTTTGTGTATTTACCCCATTGAA
>JAFYNW010000312.1 GCA_017547995.1 Clostridia bacterium
AAGTCACGTTTATCAGGTTGCAATCCCTCCGACTTCGTTACACTCAGCCACCTCCCTTTACACACGGGAGGCTTTGGGAGGTGTAGGGGCGAGCATTGCTCGTCTGCGGGGCAGCACAAAAAAGGAGAGCCCGGATGGACTCTCCTGATTATCTGATTTAATCTGCTATTAGAAGAATACGTGGATGCAGAGCGCTGCGAGAGGCATTGCAAGGATTGTTCTTTCGATGAAGCAGATGATGATTTCCTTGAAGGAAATAGGGGACTTTGTAGCGAGCATAACTGTAGCTGTTTCGGAGAAGAAGATAATCTGACACATGGAAACGAGGCAAACGAATGCACGAGCTTCGAGTGAGAGAACTGCAACCTTACCCTGGATGATGAGAACAGGGAGGAACATTTCAGCGATACCGATTGGCATACATGCTGCGATTTCAGCTGCATCAGGAACCTGAAGGAGCTGGAGGAGTGGCTGGAAGATATAACCGATCCATGTGAAGATTGGTGTATATTCAGCGATAATCATTGCGGAAACGCCGATAGCGGAGAGCATTGTGAGAACCTGTGGAACTACGAGTGCTGCGTCCTTAAGGGAGTTTGTAACGTCCTTACCGATACCACGGGAGATACCAGCACGCTTGATAGCACGTTCAAAGCCGAGGGAGAGAGTCTTGGATGTGTACTTTGCATCCTTGAGGTCTTCTGGGGACTGTTCACGGCCGTTGTAGTACTTTTCAGCCTTATTCTTGATAGGTGGAATACGGATCATGATGAAGGCCATGATGAATACCATTACGAAGGAAAGACCATAGATCTTTACGAAGTGGTCAGCACAGCCTGCTGTTTCGATAACGAGCTGAGCAAAGCCGATGGAAACAGCGGAGAAGCCTGTCATGATAGCAACCATTTCCTTATCTGTGTAAGTATTCTGCTTCCAGAGACGGTTTGTAATCATAACACCGAGGGAAGAGGAGCTTACGAAAGAGGAAACTGCGTCGAGAGCTGCCTTACCAGGAATCTTGAAGAGAGGACGCATAAGTGGTTCGAGGATAGCGCCGATGATTTCAAGAACACCGTAGTTGAGGAGCATTGGCATAAATACTGCACCAACGAGGATGATACCGAGAACGCCCTTAACGATTGGAGGGAATACGGAGCCGCCTGTGTTAGCGCCTGTGATAACTTCGATATTAGCGATCATGCCTGCGTCTACTGCTGCGTAGAGGATAGCATAGATAGCGCCGAGTGCGAAAAGAACTGTATGAACGACTGTGTCGTTTTCATAGATATCTGCGAATGCGTTCTTTACTGTGCCCTTCTTGATATACTTGAAGTATACGTGGCAAGCAAAGTTACCGCAGATGATAACTGCGAGAATCCAGTAAATAGCTGCGCCGAAAAGATCGAGGAAGCAGTTATTGTAGAGGAAGCCGAATGCTGTTGTGGATGAGCCGTTAACTGTTACGTTACCGAAGAATACGAAAATACCGATGATGGAGAAGATGAGGAAGCTGATGAGGCCCTTCTTCTTCTGGGCAGGAGTCAATGTGACTTTGTCAAGCTCAGGGGACGGCATATCAGGGTCGATGACGACCTTAGTCTTAATTTCTTTAGCCATAATAATTACCTATTCTTTCTTTTTGATTAAAAATACACCCCGGACCGGAAAGGTCCGGGGCCTTTATGCCTAGGTCAAGGCTATTATACTTACGTAAGCTTATTTCTTAGCTTCTTTTTCCTTCTTCTGAACTGCGAGGATGGAAATGAATTCGAAGCAGATGTTAGCTGCCATGTAAGCTGTGATTTCGCCGGAGTCGTATGCTGGGAGAACTTCAACAACGTCGAATGCTACGAAATTGAGGTCCTTGAGAGCACGGATGAGTTCGAGTGTTTCGAGAGCTGTGAAGCCTGCAACTTCAGGAGTACCTGTACCTGGTGCGTATGCAGGGTCAACGAAGTCGATGTCGAATGTGAGGAATACAGGCATATCGCCTACACGTTCGTGGATTCTCTTGATGAGAGCTTCAAAGCCCATCTTGCGAACTTCGTGAGCTGGGATGAGGTCATAGCCGAGGTCACGAGCGATCTGATGTTCGTTTGGATCGTAGAGGGAGCCACGCATACCGATCTGGATGGAGTGGGAAGCGTCTACGAGACCTTCTTCGAGAGCACGGCGGAATGGTGTACCGTGGTTATACTTCTGGCCGAAAACTTCGTCACAGATGTCGGAGTGGGAGTCGAAGTGAACCATAGCGATCTTGCCGTACTTCTTTGCAACTGCACGCATTTCGCCGAGTGTTACAGAGTGGTCGCCGCCGAGGCCGATTGGAATGATGCCTGCGTCAACGATAGGCTGAAGTTCACGTTCGATAGCTTCGTATGTAGGATGGATGTAACCTGGTGTTACGTTTACGTCACCATAGTCAGCGCCCTTGAGGTTTTCAAGGATGTTAACGCCCATGATAACGTTGTTTGGCTTCATCATTGCAGAGATGCTTCTGATAGCTGCTGGACCGAAACGAGAGCCGGAGCGGTAAGAAGAAGCTGTGTCAAATGGAATACCAAAGATTGCGAAATCGAGGTCCTTAGCTTCAGTCATGTGTGGGATACGCATGAATGTACCTGTGTTGCAGAAACGTGGGGAAGACAATGCGGATGCTGGCTGATTACTCATAATTATATTTCCTTTCATTACATAGATTTTCGTTTTTATTTAAGTCAGTTAAACTTGTTTGCCGTGGTTAAAATTATATGACACTTTATGCAAAATGTCAATATTATCTTTGTTTTCACAATAATTTTGTGAAAATAGTCCAAGTTTTATGTCTATTTTATATACTTCACACAAAAATCACGTATTGGTTATGTTTTTGTTCGTAAAAATGTGGTTGACCACATTTTTCAGGCATTTTTCATATTGAAAAGTTAGTGGATTTTTGTCGTTTCCGCAAGTTTACAGTACATTTTGTTGGATATAGTGCGGGATTGCAGGGACAAATCGTGAATCTCCACTGCGAAACTGCGGCGGGAGCAAGCCCCCGCCCTACAGATTGATGAATAATGAATGGTGTCTGCGACGCATTGGTCAGGGCGGGACGTCGTGGGCGCCGTCCCCTACACTGAGAGTGAAGTTTGCTACGCAAGTGAAGAAGTGAAGCGCACTTCGCGCATGAAGTGTTGCCGTCGGCAACGTTATGGTGTGACAAGTCACATTGAATAAGTCGGGACGTCGGGAGCACCCCTGGACCCCCACGGAGGCGAAGCCGACATCGTGAACGAGTGTTCACGCGCCTATTTAATTTGGCGGGTTCCCTGACGAACCTGTTCGTTATGGTAAAATGGTGCGTTCCTCACAAATGGACATACTGGAAAGGTTACTGCTCGATGAGTAGTTAATCCGTAGGGTACGGCATTTATGACGTACCTCCTATCCAATGCATCGCAGATACCTTAACTGCCACAGGCAATATATCTTGCCTCTGTGCAAATATAACTGCGAAGCAATATAACTCACGCAAGTGAATATAACTTTCTATGCAAACCGCAGGAGATTCTTCACTTCGTTCAGAATGACAGCACGCTTCCTTCCAACATTTCAAATGTTTTCATTGCATTTTACTTACATATATTATATAATGTAGATAACATAAATACAAAGGAGTGTTTACTTATGTACAAGGATAAAATCAACGCATATTTTGAAGAACACCGTCAGGAAATCCTCGACGATATCATGACTCTCTGCCGTATCAGATCCGTTCGTGAAGAAGCTCAGGAAAACATGCCATTCGGCCCTGGCCCAAAGGCAGCTCTTGATGCAGCTATCGAAATGAGTGAAAAGATGGGCTTTACAGTTCGCAACTTCGACAACTACGTTGCAACTGTTGACATCAACGACAAGGAATCCCAGCTTGCTATTCTCGCTCACCTCGACGTAGTTCACGAAGGCAAGGGCTGGACAGTCTGCGAACCATACGCACCTGTTGTAAAGGGCGACAGAATCTACGGCCGCGGCACAGCTGACGACAAGGGTCCTGCAGTTGTTTCCCTCTGGGCACTCAAGGCTATCAAGGACCTCGGCATCGAGCTTTC
>JAFYNW010000313.1 GCA_017547995.1 Clostridia bacterium
AAACAAAAAATTACAAAACAACAGCCGTCCATGCGGGCGGCATTTACTTTATGGTTGCCTGTGGTATGTGATGAAAAGGCGAGACGTTATTTTATTGACAAAATGGGGGGGGTAACGGGGTATTTTATCAGTTTTTTTGATAAAAATTGACTTTGAATGACGAAAGTAATATAGTGAAATCCGTAAGGGCAAATTGGAAACGTTCGTCGTAATGACAAATAATTCCCATTGTTTTTATGCAAAACAAATAATTTTTCAGAAAGAGGATTTTACAATGAACAAGACACTCAAGCGCGCACTTTCCCTCATGTTCGTAGTTGTTATGATGGCATCTATGTTCGCAGGCTGCTCCGCTAAGGAAGAAACAACAACAGCTGCAACTGCTGCTACAGAAGCAACAACAGCAGCTACAGAAGCAACAACTGCTGCAGAACCAAAGGACCCTATCATCGTTGCTTGCGGCGGCGACTGGCTCCCATACGCATTTATGGAAGACGACAAGCTCCAGGGCTTTGACATCGACGTATGGACAGAAATCGGCGTACGTACAGGCCGTGAAATCAAGTTCGAAATCATCGATATGAACGGTATGTTCGGTATGATCGATGCTGACAAGGCTGACTTCGCTGCTCGTCAGATCACAGTTACAGAAGCAAGAAAAGAAAAGTATGACTTTACAGACATCTATGCTTACTCCCCATACAGAATCACAGTAAGAAACGAAGTTGAAGACGTAACTTGCATGGACGACCTCATCGGCAAGAAGATGATTTACAACCCAACTTCTTCCTCCGGTCAGTACCTCGATTCCTATGACCCAGACCAGACAAAGATCGAAAGAATCACACTCGACGGCGGCTCCGCTTGGGAAGAACTCCACCTCGGCCGTGTTGATGCTACATTCACAAACTACAACATCTTCGAAATGCAGCGCGCTAAGGGCGATTACGAAGTAAAGCAGGTTGGCGATCCAGTATTCTGCGAAGAAAACGCATACCCATGCCTCAAGAACTCCGGCCGTGAAGAACTTCTCGAAGAAGTAAACGCAGTTCTCAAGGAAATGAGAGCAGACGGCACACTCTCCGAACTCTCCATCAAGTGGGTTGGCGCAGACGTAACAGACAAGGACAACATCAAGATCGAAGACTAATAGTCGCTAAGTAAAGGAAGGATATTTATGTTTGAGCTCGACTTTTTTATAGATCTGCTCTTTTCCCTTCCGAAGTTTATCCCTGTCACGTTAAAACTGGCATTTTTGTCCCTCATGCTTTCGCTGTCGCTTGCCATCGTGCTCGCTGTCATCCGTCATTATGAGGTGCCGGTTCTTAATACGCTCACAAAGGTGTATATCTCGTTCTTCAGAAGTACACCGTTTATTTCTCAGCTTTTCTTATTCTATTTCGGCCTTGCGCGATACGTTACGTTTATCCGCGATATGAGCTCTACATTTGCGCTGGTTCTCATTCTCGGTCTCAACACAGCATCATTTATGTGCGAAACAATCCGCGGCGCTCTCCTCTCCGTCGATAAAGGACAGGTTGAAGCGGGCCATTCTCTCGGTATGACAAATCTTCAGATTATGTGGCACGTCATTTTGCCGCAGGCTGTCAAGGTTGCCATCCCACCATTGTCCAACAACTTCATCAACCTTACAAAGAATACGGCTATGGGCTTTACTGTCGGTATCATCGACCTTATGGGTAAGGCAAAGCTTGAAGCGGCGAACAGCTTCCGCTTCACAGAATCCTATCTCGCTGTGCTCATCGTATACTGGGTTATGATTGCGGCTATGACAAAGGTGCAGAGCATTATAGAAGAAAAACTCAAGAACAAATATTAAAATACGTTCCGGTATGCACGCAGATTCTGCGTGCATATTGGGTATACAGGGAAAATTAAGGGATTAAAATATGATCAGAATTGAAAACCTGCACAAGCGCTTTGATTCTCTCGAGGTGCTTAAAGGGGTTGACCTTGATATAAAGCAGGGTGAGGTAATTGCTGTAATCGGTCCATCCGGTACAGGCAAATCTACTCTCCTCAGATGTATAAACTATCTCGAAAAGCCTGAAAAGGGCATTATCACCATCGGTGATGTGTCTGTTGACGCATCAAAGGCAAGCAAAAAGGCTATCCATGACCTTCGTATGAAGACCTCTATGGTTTTCCAGAGCTACAATCTTTTCAAGAATATGACTGTGCTCGAAAACGTAATGAAGCCTATGATGATTGTCAGAGGTGTGGACAGAGCTACAGCTGAAAAGACAGCTAAGGAGCTTCTCGAAAAGGTGGGACTCAGCGATAAGCTCGACCAGTATCCGTCCAAGCTTTCGGGCGGTCAGCAGCAGAGAGCGGGTATCGCAAGAGCATTGGCGGCCGACCCTGAGCTTATGCTTTTCGATGAGCCTACAGCGGCGCTCGACCCTGAGCTTGTGGGCGAAGTGCTTGGCATCATCCGTGACCTTGCAAATAACCACCGTACAATGATTATCGTCAGCCACGAAATGCGTTTCGTCCGCGAAGCGGCTACACGCGTTATCTTTATGGATGAGGGTAAGATTATCGAAGAAGGCACACCTGAGGAAATTTTCGACCATCCAAAGCACCCAAGAACAATAAAGTTCCTCAATATGTTTGAATAAACAATATATACGGGCAGGAAGTTGACATTTTTCCTGCCTGCATTTATAATTATGAGTAATATAGTTCACCATTAAAAAAGGAGAATATTATGGCTGGAAAAATCAGAGATCACGTTGAAAAATATTTTGTAGGCAAGGGTTACAACTGTGCTGAATCCACGTTCCTTGCGGCTAACGATGCATGGGAATTGGGTATGCCTGCGGAAGCTGCAAAAATGATGGGCGGCTTCGGCGGCGGTATGGCAACAAAGGGCGTTTGCGGCGCTGTTTCCGGCGGTGCGGCGGCTCTCAGCTGTCTCCTCGTACGCGAATCGGGCCACAACAGTCCGCTGCTTATGGCGAAGGTCAAGAAGTATAAGGAGCTTGTCATCGAGCGTCTCGAAAGCGAAAATTGTTCGGTCCTCGGCCCTAAGTATCAGACACCTGCTACAAGTTGCCTGCAGACAATCCTCCTCTGCGTTGACATTCTCGACGAAGTGAAGGATATGGAAATCGATGCGCCTGAATATATGCCTCGCAAGGTCAAGACAGCCTTCAATCTCCTTGAAAATATGCTCAAGGACGAGCATATCATCGTTGATATGGACGATAACGGCATCGAAAATGCTGTGAAATTGCCTGAAAATCTTTCTGAACTTGAAAAATACAAGGGTATCAATATCATTCTCTGCGGCGCTGATGCAAAGAAACTGGGCTCTGTGGGCGAATGGCTCAAGACAAACGGCTGTGAAAAGGTCTTCATCGCCGACGCCGAAAACCTGAAGTAAAATAATAAAAGCCATCCGATAAGGGTGGCTTTATTTTTTGCAATTCGTTGACAATATATAGCATCTATGATATATTTAGAATATACTATCAAGGAGGTACAGCTTATGAAAAACAAATTATGGACGTTACTATTAGTTGTTGCAATTGTCGCACTCGTCGGTATGAGATTTGCCGCTGTGCCTGCACAGATACAGAAGGTCGGTGACAGTTTGTTCGTCGATGATGTCGTAACTGTGAGAATGGGAAATAAATACGGTATTATAAATAAGAACGGTGAATATATCGTTGAGCCACAGTATCAGAACTTACAGCGATTTTCAAATGTTGGTCTTGCCGCGTCACAGACAGATGGTAAATGGCTTTATATAAACACAAAGGGTGAAATAGTGTTGGACGTTGAGTATGAACTTGCTTCTGCCTTCAATGATAAAGGTATGGCAATGGTTGTCGACGATGGAAAAATGGGTATGATAAACCTTGATGGTGAAGTTGTCATTGAACTGAAATATAACATTATAAATGGATTTAACAACGATGACTATGCGGTTGTAAGTGTTGATGGAAAATGGGGTGTTATAAACATCAAGGGTGAAACCATTGTTGAGCCACAGTATGGTGGCGCTTTCCCGTTTAACGGAAATAAACTTGCTCCTGTGCAACAGTATGGAGTTTATGGCTTTATTGACCGCGAAGGCAATATGGTTGTCGAGCCTCAGTTTGTTCACGCATGGGATATGGAAAACGGCTTTGCCAGTGTTGCCGTTGATGATTATACATCAACTCCTGTTATGAAATGGGGATTTATTGACGAAAACGGAAACATGCTCGGCGATACTTTGTATGAACTGGTGGACGACTTCTCGGCAAATGGTCTTGCCGCTGTCAAATCAAACGGCAGTTGGGGTTATATCAATACAAAGGGCGAGTTTGTCATCGGGCCGGGATTCCGCGAAGCACACGCATTTGTGAATGGTACTGCCCTGGTAAGAGCCACAAGCGGATTGCTTGGAATTATTGATGAAAAGGGCGAATATATTGTAAAGCCTCAATTTGAGTCTCTCGATAACTACGCAAATGATATGGCTACTGCTGTATTTGATAACAAGGCGGTGTATGTTGATAGAAACGGCAAAATCGCACTTGAGCCTCAGTTTGACGGAAATTATGCCGAAGTAGTCCATCCTTTCAAAGACGATGGATATGCAATCGTCATAATCAACGACAAATATGGTGTAATTGACAAACAAGGCAATTTCATTCTCGAGCCTGTCTATGACAGTATACATTAAATAACAAAAGCCGCTCTTTTGGGTGGCTTTTCTCATACTTAAATTGACTTTTCGTTCTCCTTATGCTATAATAACATAGATAATGGATAAACAGACTCATTTAATATAAATTATTCGGAGGAAATATGATCGATCGCAGTAAGATCCGTAATTTTTCTATAATCGCACATATCGACCACGGCAAGAGTACACTTGCTGACCGTCTGATGCAGCTTTGTGACGCTGTTTCTGACCGTGAAATGGAAGATCAGCTCCTCGATAACATGGAGCTCGAACGTGAACGCGGCATTACTATCAAGGCACGCGCCGTTCTTCTTGAGTATAAGGCTGACGATGGCGAAATCTACCGCCTCAACCTTATCGACACACCTGGCCACGTCGACTTCAACTACGAAGTTTCCCGCTCTCTCGCTGCTTGCGAAGGCGCTATCCTCGTTGTTGACGCCGCTCAGGGTATCGAAGCTCAGACACTTGCAAACACATACCTCGCTCTCGAGCATAATCTGGAGGTTCAGCCTGTTGTAAACAAGATTGACCTTCCATCCGCTGACCCTGCTCGCGCAAAGCACGAAATCGAAGAAATCATCGGCATTCCTGCTATGGATGCTCCTGAGGTTTCCGCAAAGATGGGCACAAACATCCGCGACGTGCTCGAAGCTGTAGTCCACAACATCCCTGCTCCTGATGCAGGCCTTCAGGACGGCACAACACGTGCTCTCATCTTCGACAGCCAGTATGACAGCTACCGCGGTGTTATCGTTTACATCCGTGTCAAGGACGGCACAATCAGACAGGGCCAGAATATCAAGATGATGGCTTCCGGCGCTTCCTTCCAGATTGTCGAAGTTGGCCGTCTCCGTCCGCTCGGCTTTGAGCCATGCAGTGAGCTTACAGCAGGTGAAGTAGGCTATTTCACAGCATCCATCAAGAACGTTAAGGATACACGCGTCGGTGATACTGTAACAGACGCAAACAGCCCTGCCGCTGAGCCTCTCACAGGCTATAAGAAGATTCAGCCTATGGTTTATTCCGGTGTATACCCATCCGACGGCAAGAAGTATCCTGACCTTCGTGACGCTCTCGAAAAGCTTCAGCTCAACGACGCAGCTCTCACTTACGAGCCGGAAAGCTCTGCTGCTCTCGGCTTCGGCTTCCGTTGCGGCTTCCTCGGTCTTCTCCACATGGAAATCATTCAGGAACGTCTCGAACGCGAATATAATCTCGAGCTTATCACAACTGCTCCTTCCGTTATCTATAAGGTAACTATGATGGACGGCAGTGAAGTTACTATCGATAATCCGCTCAACTTCCCAAATCCTGGCGAAATTATGGAGGCTCGCGAGCCTATCGTAAAGGCTAACATCATCGTGCCTACAGAATACGTGGGCAACATCATGGACCTCTGTCAGGACAGACGCGGTATCTTCAAGGATATGACTTATCTCGACACAAACCGTGTTGAAGTGCATTATGAATTGCCGCTCAACGAAATCATCTACGACTTCTTTGACGCACTCAAGTCACGCACAAGAGGCTATGCATCCCTCGACTATGAATTCCTTGAATACAGAAAGTCCAACCTTGTAAAGCTTGATATTCTCCTCAACGGCGATATCGTCGACGCCCTTTCCTTCATCGTTCATACGGAAAAGGCATACGAAAGAGCGAGAAGAATCGCTGAAAAGCTCAAGGAACACATTCCAAGACAGATGTTTGAAGTGCCTATTCAGGCGGCTGTCGGCGGCAAGGTTATTGCGCGTGAAACTGTTAAGGCTATGCGTAAGGACGTTCTTGCAAAGTGTTACGGCGGTGACATCACACGTAAGAAGAAGCTGCTTGAAAAGCAGAAGGAAGGTAAGAAGCGTATGCGTGCTCTCGGTTCTGTTGAAGTTCCACAGGAAGCATTCATGGCTGTTCTTCGCCTTGACGACGATAAATAAAACAACAAAGGCGGATGTATGTCCGCCTTTTTACGTAGTTGATATCTGCGGACGACCAATGGTTGCCCACACAAAACCAACACACTCTCCTGAAAGGAGCAAAAAATGCTTGGTATTTACATTCACATCCCGTTCTGCAAAAGCAAATGCGGATACTGTGATTTTTGTTCGACAACTAAATATGACGATAAAATGATGGACGGCTACCTCAAAACTCTCGTCACACAGATTGAGGAGTTTTTCGAGGGCAGCGGCAAGAAGGCGGACACAGTCTATTTCGGCGGCGGCACACCTTCGGTTTTCGGTGCAAAACGCATCGGCAAGGTGCTGAAAGAATTGCGTAAACACGTTGAAATTGCCCCTAATGCTGAAATCACCGTGGAGGCCAACCCTGAAAGCTGTGACAAGGCATTCTGCAAGGAGCTGAAAAAGCATGGCGTAAACCGTCTTTCCCTCGGTGTGCAGACTGCAATCGACAGCGAATTGTTCACTATCGGCCGAATCCATACCTTCAAGCAGGCGCAGGAGGCTGTCAAAACGGCTAAAGAATATCTCACAGACAACATCAGCCTCGACCTCATCTACGGTCTGCCTGACCAGACGATGGATTCATGGGATAAAAGCCTTCAGGCAATCATCGACCTCAATCCGACTCACATCTCGGCTTACGGCCTTCGCCTTGAGGAGGGCTCGAGGATGTACAAGATGAATCTTGAACTTCCTGACGACGATATGCAGGCAGATATGTATCTTTATGCCATCGAAAAGCTGAAAAATGCAGGCTATGACCAGTATGAAATCTCCAATTTTGCAAAAAACGGCAGAGTTTCCCGTCATAACAGCAAGTATTGGGATTTGACTGAGTATCTCGGCCTGGGTGCGGCGGCACATTCGCTTTACGGCGGCAGACGCTTCGGCTTTGACGGGGATATCGAGGCATATATCCGCGGTGACATCCAGCTTTCCGAAAGCGAGGACATCGCCATCGAGAAGAAATACCGCAAGGGCGAGTATATCATGCTTATGCTTCGCACAGCCAAGGGCATCGATGAGGCTGAGTTTTATAATATTTTCGGTGAGGATTTCAAGGAATACGGCAAGAAGCTCGAGCCGTTTATCAAGAATGGCTATGCCGAATACGACGGCATGGCGTACCGCCTGACACCGAAGGGCTATCTTATTTCGAATACCATTATAAATGAACTGATATAGGTGAAAATATGCGAGTTTTTGAAGAAAATCTTAATGAAAACACCAAGGAAATCTGGCTTACAGAAGAAAACG
>JAFYNW010000314.1 GCA_017547995.1 Clostridia bacterium
CTCACCCTTATTGACACCGATTACACTTGACGGCATAAGCGAGCCGTGGTCTACGTGCATCAGTATTTCTGTATCCATATCGGCTACACCGTGCCCTAACGCACCGAATCTGCCCGTTTCGGGGTCTACATAGGTTATCGTACCTATGCCCGCCATACTGTCACGGACGTAGGCACCTATATAGGCTTTGCCCTCGTCTGAAATAACCGGCTCGACCGTAACGCTCATAGTCTGTCCGTCACGGAGCACGTCCAGCACTACACAGCCTTGGGAATTATTTACATTTTTTGACAATTCTTCGTTAGTCAGGACGTCCTTGCCGTTGACGCTTAAAATAACGTCGCCTATGCTGAGCCCCGCCTCCTTTGCAGGGCATCTGCCGTCGATTTCATTGAAGCTTACAACAGCCGCACCATCTGTAAAAAACTTCATTCCCGTTGTACGTCCCAGCGGAATAAGTTCGCCCTCCAATGCATAAACAGACACCGAAAATGCCAATAATAAGGCAAAAGAAATCGCCATTTTCGAAAAAATGGCGATGGATCTTTTTATCATATTTCCACCTCCCGCATATTATTTTTGCCGCGGAGCGACCTTTTAATATGCTGAAATTATGGGAGGTATGGCAATTTTTTACAATACGTTGGAAGAGCCGAGAACGTTCTTGATCTTATGTCTTACCATTTCAACGATTTCGTCTCTGCCGTCCTTAAGGAACTGTCTTGGGTCGAAGTGTGTTGGGTTTTCCCAGAGGTGCTTTCTTACGGAAGCTGTCATAGCAATACGAAGGTCGGAGTCGATGTTGATCTTACATACAGCCATCTTTGCTGCCTGACGGAGCATTTCTTCAGGAACACCGATAGCATCAGGCATCTGACCGCCGAACTTATTGATTGTAGCGACGTGCTGCTGAGGAACGGAGGATGCACCGTGAAGAACGATTGGGAATTCTGGGATTCTCTTCTGGATTTCTTCGAGGATATCGAAGCGGAGCTGTGGCTTCTGGCCTGGCTTGAACTTATATGCACCATGGCTTGTGCCGATAGCGATAGCGAGAGAGTCAACGCCTGTACGTGCTACGAATTCTTCAACTTCCTTTGGATTTGTGAACTGAGCGTCTGCTTCGGAAACGTTAACGTCGTCTTCGATACCTGCGAGCTTACCGAGTTCGCCTTCAACTACAACGCCTCTTGCGTGAGCATAGTCAACAACTTCCTTTGTGATGCGGATGTTTTCTTCGAAGCTGTACTTGGAGCCGTCGATCATAACGGAAGAGAAGCCGCCGTCGATGCAAGCCTTACAGATTTCGAAATCTTCACCGTGGTCGAGGTGGAGAGCGATTGGAAGATCTGTATCGATGATAGCTGCTTCAACGAGCTTCATAAGGTATGCGTGCTTTGCGTACTTTCTTGCGCCTGCGGAAACCTGAAGGATTACAGGGGACTTTTCGAGCATAGCTGCAGTTGTAATGCCCTGAACGATTTCCATATTATTTACGTTGAAAGCGCCGATAGCGTAGCCGCCCTTATAAGCGTTCTTGAACATTTCTTTTGTTGTTACCAATGGCATATATATCCCTCCAAAAAATTATTTGCAATATTATACAACTATATTTTAACAGATATAATAAGATAAATCAACCTCAATTATTGATTTTTAATCTTATTGATGATATAATATTTATAATCATAAGTCAACAAGGCACTTGGCCGCTTTTTGAGACAGATACAGCGGCTCTTTTGTGCTGACAAATATTATTTATTGAGGTGTAATATGTTAAAAGGTGCTTGTATTTTTGGCCAGTCCGGCGGCCCTACATCCGTAATCAACGCCAGCGCATTCGGCGTATTTGATGAAGCTCTCAAGAATCCTAACATCACACGTGTTCTCGGTGCAGCACACGGTATCAAGGGTGTTCTTAACGACCAGCTTTACGATATTTCTCTCGAAGCTCAGAGCGAGCTCGAAAGACTCCCATACACACCATCCTCCGCTCTCGGCTCCTGCCGTTATAAGCTTGCAGACCCTGACAAGGATGACACAGATTACAAGAGAATTCTTGAAATCTTCAAGAAGTATGACGTAAGATACTTCTTCTACAACGGCGGCAACGACTCTATGGATACTTGCAACAAGATTTCCAAGTATATGCAGAAGGTTGGCTACGAATGTAACGTTATCGGCGTTCCAAAGACAATCGACAACGACCTTTTCGGCACAGACCACTGCCCAGGCTTCGGCTCTGCTGCAAAGTATATCGCTACATCCTGCATGGAAGTTTACCAGGATGCACGTGTTTATGACACAGGTACAATCATCATCATGGAAATCATGGGCAGAAACGCAGGCTGGCTCACAGCTGCTGCTTCCATCGCAACACACGCAGGCATGGGTCCTGACCTTATCTATATGCCTGAATGTGAATTCGACCTCGACAAGGTTATCGAAGAAATCAGAGAAGTTTACCAGCGCACAGGCAACTGCTTCGTAGCTGTTTCCGAAGGCGTTAAGGATAAGGACGGCGTATTTATCGCTGAATACGGCTCCAAGGATGGCGCAGTTGACGCATTCGGCCACAAGCAGATGGGCGGCGCAGGCGCATTCATCGCTTCCGAAGTAAAGGCTAAGATTGGTGTCAAGACAAGAGCTATCGAGCTTTCCCTCCTCCAGCGCTGTGCAGCTCACTGTGCTTCCCAGACAGATATCGACGAAACTGTTATGGCTGGCCGCATGGCTGTAAAGTATGCAGCTGACGAAAACATGACAGACGTTATGGTTGCTTACGAAAGAAACGCAAAGTCTATGGACTACATGACAATGTTCAAGCCATTGCCACTTGCACAGGTTGCTAACACAGAAAAGAAGTTCCCTCTCGAATGGATCAACGAACAGCATAACGGCATCACAAAGGACTTCCTCCCTTATGCTCTTCCACTCATCAGCGGTGAAACAAAGATTCAGTGGGAAAACGGTGTTCCACGCTTCGCACGTCTCAGCAAGATTCTCGCAAAGTAATTATACCTTCTCATACCCGGGTGAAATATCCCGGGTATTTTTTCATCTTTTATAAGCAAATTATACTGTACATTTTGCAGAAAAAGGTATATAATGACGATGTAGTATCAAATAATCCTTTCAAGGAGTTTGTTTATGTCAAAGACTAAAAACAAAATGCGCATAGTAATCGCAGGCGGCGGTAAGGTCGGCCTTGCTCTTATGCGCCATCTTTCTGCCGAAGGACATGATATTGTGGTTATCGACAAGAACAAGGACGTTCTTGAACATAAGCTTGCAGGCTTCGACGTTATGACACTTCACGGAAACAGTGCGACTATCGGCACACTGCGCGAAGCCAACATCACTCAGGCTGATATTCTTATCACTGCTACAAGTGACGACGCTATCAATATCCTCTCCTGCCTTACAGCGAAAAGACTCAATCCAAAAATACATACAATTGCACGAATCAGAAACCCTGAATACATCGAGCAGCTCTATCTTATGAGAGACGTTTTCGGGCTTTCTCTCATTATCAATCCTGAAAGACGCGCGGCACGCGAGATATACCGCCTTATTCAGTTCCCTGATTTTCTCAAGCACGAAACCTTTGCTCGAGGCAGAGTTGAAATCGTTGAACTCAAGCTTCGTGAGGGCGGCAACCTCGACGGCATCCGTCTTATGGATATGCCTAAAGTGCTTGGCAGCAAAATCAAGGTTCTCGTCTGCGTTGTGGTACGCGATGGCAAGGCCTTTATTCCAAACGGTAACAGTCTGCTCAAGGCGGGCGACATTATCTACGTAACAGCTCCTGTTACCGTGCTGACCGACTTCCTCAAAAAGCAGGGTGTTGCAAAGAGAAAAATCAAGAATATCATGATTGTTGGCGGCAGCCGTGTGAGCTACTATCTTGCTTCCATCCTTGCAAACACAGATATTCAGGTCAAGATTATCGAAAACAATTACGACAGATGTCTTGAGCTTTACGACCGTTTGCCTAAGGCTTCAATTATTCACGGGGATGCTTCCCTGCCTCAGGTGCTCGAAAGCGAGGGTATGCCTGAAATGGATGCTGTTGTAACTCTGACGGGTATTGACGAGCAGAATATCATCACTTCCCTTTACGCATCCTCTGTCGGTGTGCCTCATATTGCGACTAAAATCAACCGTATGGAAATGACGGGTATGATTGAAAATATGTCTATCGGCGGTATCGTAAGCCCTAAGGAGCTTGTTTCCGCTGACGTTGTGCGTTACGTACGTGCTCTGCAGAATCAGACAGGCTCTGCAAACACACTTCACAAGATTGCCAACGGACGCGCTGAAGCTCTTGAATTCACAGTGACAGAGCAGACTATGCATCTCAATACTCCGCTGCGCAGTATTCAGCTCAAGAACAACA
Organism: Clostridia bacterium; assembly: GCA_017547995.1. Classification (GTDB taxonomy): domain Bacteria; phylum Bacillota; class Clostridia; order Oscillospirales; family Butyricicoccaceae; genus SIG471. The sequence goes on from JAFYNW010000314.1 coordinate 4,400, forward strand.
TTCTTCTCGCTTGTATTCTTCGCAACGGCAGAGTTTACATCCCTGACGGTAATACAACCTTCGGCGTTGGCGATACCGTTATCATCGTCACAACACGCGAAGACCCTATTCTCAGCTTCAACGATATTTTTGCATAAGGTGGCTTTTATATGAACGTTAAATATGTCAGCCGCATCATAGCTTATACTCTGATAGTATCGGCTGTTTTTATGGCAATGCCCCTCTGCATCGCTCTTTATGACGGTCAACCGGGCAACGTGCTGTCTTATCTTTTCTCCATGATGATTTCCCTCATCTGCGGCTTTGTGACCTTATGGTTTACCCGTAATCACTCGACTACTATGTATGCTCAGGAAGGCTTTGCGGCAACGGGACTTTCGTGGATGATTATTTCAATATTCGGCGCTCTGCCATTTACGCTTTCAGGCGAGATTCCAAGCTATATCGATGCTCTTTTTGAGATTGTTTCCGGCTTTACAACAACCGGCTCGTCTATTCTCACAGATATCGAGGCTCTCTCCCGCTGCCATCTCTATTGGCGAAGCTTCAGCCATTGGCTTGGCGGTATGGGTATGCTGGTATTTCTCCTTGCGGTTATTCCTCAGGCGAAAAAGAATGACGGTGTCGGTATTTATCTTATGAGAGCGGAAAGCCCTGGACCAAGTGTCGGTAAGTTTACTCCCCATCTTCGTCATACGGCCCTTATTCTCTACTCTCTTTACATCCTTCTCACAATTCTGTGTATAATTTTCCTGCTTGTTGGCGGTATGCCTGTTTTCGACAGTTTGTGCATAGCATTCGGCACAGCGGGCACAGGCGGCTTCGGTATTCTGAATGACAGTATGGCATCCTACAGTCCGTATCTTCAGAGCGTTGTGACTGTGTTTATGTTTCTTTTCGGCATAAACTTCAACCTTTACTTCCTGCTTCTTCTTGGACAATTCAAGGCTGTATTCAAAAACGAAGAGCTCAAGGCATATCTTCTCATCTTTGGCTCTTCCATTATTCTGATTACTCTCAATATTTTCAAAAGCGTTGGCTCTGTTGGCGAGGCGCTACACCATGCCGCATTCCAGGTCAGCAGTATTATGACGACGACAGGCTTTGCCACAGTTGATTTTGAGCTCTGGCCTGCATTTTCAAAGGGCATTCTCTTTATGCTGATGTTTGTCGGTGCCTGTGCAGGCAGTACAGGCGGCGGTCTCAAGGTGGCGCGAATCCTGCTTCTGGGCAAGTCGATAAAGCGAAACACAAGTAACGCTCTCCATCCGCGCCGTGTTTCCATCGTGCGTATGGACGGCAGAATTGTCGACGACCAGATTATGAGCAGTACGACGGCTTATCTTGCTATTTACTGTCTGCTCATGCTCCTCAGCTTTATGATTATCTCCATCGACAACTACTCCCTCGGTACGAATATTTCGGCCGTTGTGGCTTGCTTCAACAATATCGGTCCCGGCTTCGAAATGGTTGGCGCAACCGGCAACTTCAGCCATTTTTCCAATCTTTCCAAGCTTGTGCTTACCGCAGATATGCTTCTCGGCAGACTTGAAATCTTCCCTCTGCTGACGCTTATCACTCCTGACCTCTGGAGCAGAAAGAGATAACAGACGTGAAAAAACCTCCGTAAATTACGGAGGTTTTATTTTTACTTATTACTTTGCACAAGCTGGGCAGATTGTCTTGGCGTCTTTTTCGATTTTGAAAAGGTCGGAGAACTTTTCGCCGCAGTTTTCGCATACGATTGTATTGCCCATATTCTTTGGTGGGATTTCAACGTGAGCCTTTTCAACCTTGCAGAGAGCCTTGAAATCGATTTCCATAAGCTTCTTTGCAAGCTCAGGCTTGGATTCTGCCTGTACGGATGATGTGTCAGCAATAATACGTACGCCGTCGCCTGTGTCACCCTTTACGAGTGTGAGCGCAAACTTGCCCATATTTTCGATAGCGAGATTGCCCTTGCCGATTGTACAGCCTGTTGTACACTGAATACCATCGAGCATACAGTTTTTAGCCTCAGCTACGCAATAAAGGTTATCGCCATACTTTGCATCGATAAGCTCGAGAGCATATTTGCTGAGAAGGTGACCGCTTGTCACACCTGGACAGAGATGGCCATGGAATTTTACGATTTCTTCAAACGTCATTGTCTTATTCCTCCGACTATTTATTATATCTTAACTATATCACTTTTCGATTGGTTTTTCAACAGATAAATTAACTTGTATTTTTTCAAAATTACTATTGACAAATTGATAATCCTCTGCTATAATATACAAGCAATCTGATGAGGACGCTTAGCTCAGTTGGCTAGAGCACTTGCTTGACGTGCAAGGGGTCAGGGGTTCAAGTCCCTTAGCGTCCACCAAAACCTGTCTTAGTGACAGGTTTTTCTTTTGTTCAAACATTAAAATAACTCCTCGCCCTGAATACTGGCGAGGAGTTATTTTTTTACATAAAATTATAATTTTTCAAACTTTTCCTTTGGCTCAGCACACCATGGACATTTGAAATCATCGGGCAGGTCTTCCCCTTCGTATACGTATCCGCAGACCGTGCATCGCCAGCCTGACTTTTTATTTTTGCTCGCCTTGTAGTCGGCATAGGTCATCACTTCCCCCTCGGCAATCCGCCGCATTTCAGTCACCTTTGCAATATACAGCTTATGCGAGCCCACGTCGATGACGTTGAGCACGTCGCAGGAAATCACCCCAAGGCATCCGTCAGTAATATACGGCATACCGTTTTTATCGAAGTTATATGGCGCGCATTCAAACTTATCCGTCTCAGCTGACGACATAAATCCGAAGACACCAACCATATCCATATCGGCATTTTTGCCCAGGATTGATGCTGTAAAACGTCCGCTTTTCTCTATGCTATTGCCTGTTTCGCTCTGTTTTCTTATTGAAACGGCCACCATATCGGGATTTTCGGAAATCTGCGTCAGAGTATTGACGACACATCCCGCCTTTTTGTTTTCGTATTCGCTGCACACGATATACATACCATAGCTAAGCATTGAAAGAATATTGTTATCC
>JAFYNW010000315.1 GCA_017547995.1 Clostridia bacterium
AGAAGCATTTGAAGACGTTGCTGCTAAGATTCTCGAAGCTACACACAGTGTTCTCGAAAGAACAGCACCTGAACTCGTTGGCGATATTTCTACAAACGGTATCGTTATGACAGGCGGCGGCAGCCTCGTTTATGGCTTCGATAAGCTCATCGAAGAAAAGACAGGTATCCCAACAAGAGTTGCTGACGATGCAATTTCCTGTGTTGCTTATGGTACAGGTAAGTCTCTTGAAAATATCCAGATGATGAGCGATGGTGCTCTTGTTTCCAACAGAAGAAGAGGCTAATTCAATACAAAATTAAATGCAGGCGTTATGCCTGCATTTTTTGTGCAAAAATAAAAGGCCTGACGTTAAAATCAAGCCTTTTTTGCTATTTGATTACAATGCTTTGAACGCCTTTACAGCAGCAGGAACATCTGGTGCATTAAATACAGAAGAACCAGCTACGAGAATATCACAGCCTGCTTCGATAACTTCAGGGGCATTCTTGAGGTTGATGCCGCCGTCGATTTCGATTTCACAGTTAAGACCGAGTTCTGTAATCTTTTCCTTGAGAACCTTGATTTTTGGAATGGAGTTAGGCATAAAGCTCTGACCACCGAAACCAGGCTCAACGGACATAACAAGAACCATATCAAGAAGTGGAAGATAAGGGAATACAGCCTCAGGTGGTGTGTTAGGCTTGATTGTAAGGCCTGTCTTTTTACCTGCTGCCTTGATTTCCTTAAGAACAGCTTCGATGTCGCAGTCTACTTCAACGTGGAAGTTAACAAGGTCTGCACCAGCCTTGATAAATGCAGGAACGTACTTGTCAGGGTCTGTTATCATAAGATGTACGTCAAGGAAGCCCTCAGTTGCTTTTCTGAGAGATGTAACAACAGGAACACCGATAGAAATATTTGGAACAAAATGACCGTCCATAACGTCTACATGGATCCAGTCAGCGCCTGCATCTGTAATAACCTTTACGTCTCTTGCGAGATTAGCAAAGTCTGCGGAAAGAATAGATGGAGATAATTTAGCCATATAAGTCACCTCTATGCAAAAATCATTTCGAGTAAGAATACCATCAAAGGAATGTATGCAACAGACATTACACAAGTGAATGCGAGAGCCTGCGCCACAGATTTGTCGTTTGCTTTATACGTACTTGCAAGCAAAACAGCCTGATTCATAACAGGCATTGAGCCTACTGTAACGAATACCTTGGAAAGATTACCAGGAACCTTGCAGAGGAGGCAAACGAGAATAATTGTGAGTGGGGAAAGGACAAATCTGCCGAAAATAGCGAGAGAGTTTGTGCGGTTAAGCTTGAAAGCACCCTTACCCATATCACAAAGAAGATAAGCGATAAGCACCATAGAAATAGGTGTAACGTTACCACCGAGGTAGTTGAATGCACTTGTGAGAAATGCAGGAAGTGGAATACCCGCAAGGTTGATAACACTACCTGTGATAAATGCCAACAGTGGAGGAGAGAAAATCTGCTTGATTTTCTGTCCGATAGTTACAGTTGCTTCGCCGCCATCAGCTGCAATACCAGGAACGATAAGGCTCCAGAAGCAGATTGTGTTGGAAATAAAGCAAGCTGTTACAAACGGAATAGTAGCATCACCGTAAATTGCTGTTGTTACAGGCAATCCGATGAAAATAGAGTTGGATACTGCAAAGATGCCGATGAAGATGCCGCGTTCTTTTTCAGGAATTTTGAAAAGACGAGCGCAGCCCCATGCCATGAGATAGTTGGCAAACTGTGCAGCAAACGGAACAAGGAGCATAAATCCCATTTCATTGATAAAGTCCCACGTTACATTCTTGATAGCATTGCTGAACAACAATGCAGGAACGCAGAATTTCATCAGAAACTTGGAAAGGAAGTTATAGATTTCCTTGTTCATAAGTTTCTTTGCAACGATAACACCGATGCCAATCATAGTGACAATGGTGAAAATACCGTTAAAAGCATTTATGATTTCCATAGAAAATCCTCGTTATTTTTTGATTTTATCCCAATAAGCTTTGGCGGCCTGCTCGGTCTTGTTATTGCCGTATTCATAATATGAAGCAGACTTAAGCTCAACAGGAAGATATTGCTGGGTGATATAATTGTTAGGGAAGTTGTGGGGATACTGATATGTGAGTCCTCTGCCAAGTTTGGATGCTCCGCTATAGTGTGCATCTTGAAGATGAGGCGGAGGGGAATATACCTTGCCGTGATTTACGTCACTCATCGCCTGTGCGATAGCAGACGATGCTGTGTTGGACTTAGGTGAAGTAGCAAGCATAATCGTAGCATTCGCAAGAGGAAGCTGTGCTTCAGGAAGCCCTAACTGCAATGCGGAATCAACGCAAGCCTTGGTAATTACTGCTGCCATCGGATAGGCAAGTCCTACGTCCTCGTTCGCTATGCATAATAATCTGCGTGCAGGGGAAAGAATATCACCTGCAGCAAGCAAACGGGCCAGATAATATATAGCGGCATCAGGGTCTGAACCGCGTACTGATTTATGAAATGCAGAGAGCAAATCATAATGGACGTCACCATCGCGGTCATATCTGTTAGAAGAACGCTGAGCAACCGCTTTTGCGTCTTCAAGAGTAATATGTGAGCCACCGGAAAGGGAATAGTAGAGCAGTTCAACAGAGTTGAGTGCTTTTCGTACGTCACCACCGCTTGTGATTGCGATATGCTCTATAACGCCGTCATCGATAGTGAGAGAAATGTTTTCTTCCGATTCAATCTGCTTTACAACACGCATTATAGCCTGAGCAATATCCTGTTTTTCGACAGGCTTGAATTCAAACACTGTGCTACGGCTTATAATAGCATTGAAAACGTAGAAGTACGGATTTTCGGTTGTGGAAGCAATAAGAGTAATCTTGCCACTTTCAATAAACTCGAGCAGTGACTGCTGCTGTTTTTTATTGAAATACTGAATTTCGTCAAGATATAAAAGGACACCGTTGGGCGCCATAAATGTATCGAGGGAAGAAACGATTTCTTTTATATAACTTATTGAGGCATTGGTC
>JAFYNW010000316.1 GCA_017547995.1 Clostridia bacterium
AATATATTCATAACGCGTGTTTCATAGATGAGGAGGAAGTTGAGGACGATGTTGATGATATTCATCATAATTCCCACCTTCATCGGTGTTTTTGTGTCACCTGCCGCACGAAGGACCGTACCGAAGATTATACTTGCCGCTCTTGGAAGCATAGGCAGATAGACTATCATAAAGTAAGTAGCGGCGAGGCTTTGGATTCCTGCGTCGACCTGCATCCATACAGGCACCATGCCGCTTAAAGATACTGTGACGATTGTGAAGAATATGCCCGAAACGAGCACGGCGAGGACGGCCTGAGCAGATGCTCTGCGGGCACTTTTTTCATCCCCTGCACCGAGAGACTGGGCAATATAAGCTAAAAATCCTACGCCGAGCGCGGAAATCGTACTGCTGACAAGCCAGTTGACCGTACTTGTTGCGCCGACTGCCGCCGTTGCCTGAGTGCCCAGCGCACCCACCATTGCCGTATCTATATACTGTACAGCCGTCTGCATAAGCTGCTCAAGCATGGTAGGCCATGCAAGCGCCCATATCATGAGTATCATTCTCTTGTTCATCTTTGGAAAAAGTCTTGTCAAAAGCCCACCTCCGCATAGAAAGTCATTATTGATTCTATTATAATATATAGGAATAGTATATTCAAGAGATGGCGGACAAAAATTATCCTGAGTATGCCCCACGCCGTAAATTTTACCTAAATCTTACATTCACTCAATTGACTTTGATTAAAAAAAATGTTACAATTGATTTGGATATGGTTTACCCATTCCATTCATTTTGTATGGAGGAAAATATTTTATGGATTTTTTGGTTGAAAACCTTTCAGCTATTTCATGGCAGCAGATAGTTATGTGGGCCATCGGTGGCGTGCTCATTTACCTTGCTATCATCAAGGAAATGGAGCCAACACTCCTTTTGCCAATGGGCTTCGGTGCTATTCTCGTTAACCTGCCATTCTCAGGCGCTATCCACACACTTGAAGAACTCTTCAATGCCGGTATTTCAAACGAGCTCTTCCCGCTCATTCTCTTTATCGGTATCGGTGCGATGATCGACTTCAGTCCGCTTCTTTCAAACCCTAAGCTTATGCTTTTCGGTGCGGCGGCTCAGTTCGGTATCTTCTTCACTCTCTGTATGGCGTCCATGTTCTTTGATATCAACGACGCGGCTTCCATCGCTATCATCGGTGCGGCTGACGGCCCTACTTCCATCGTTGTTGCTCAGGCACTTAACTCCAAGTATCTCGGCGCTATCATGGTTGCAGCTTATTCCTACATGGCTCTCGTGCCAATCATTCAGCCACCAATCATCAAGCTCTGCACATCCAGAAAAGAACGTCTTATCAGAATGCCTTACGTTCAGCGCGAGGTTTCCAAGACAACAAAGATTCTTTTCCCTATCATCATCACAGTTATCGCAGGTATTGTAGCTCCTGACTCTGTTGCTCTCGTTGGTTTCCTTATGTTCGGTAACCTTATCAGAGAATGCGGCGTTCTCAACTCCCTCTCCGATACAGCACAGAACGTTCTTGCAAACCTCATCACAATCTTCCTCGGCATCACAATTTCCCTTCGTATGCAGGCTCACGAGTTCCTCGCACCAGAAACACTTCTCATTCTCGGTCTCGGTCTCGTAGCATTTATCTTCGACACAGTGGGCGGTATCTTCTTCGCTAAGATTTACAACATCTTCTCCAAGGAAAAGGTAAACCCAATGATTGGTGCTGCAGGTATCTCCGCATTCCCTATGTCCGGTCGTGTTGTACATAAGATGGGCCTTGCTGAAGACCCTCAGAACTTCCTTCTCATGCACTCTATCGGCGTTAACGTTTCCGGTCAGATCGCATCTGTTATCGCAGGCGGTCTCATCCTCAACTTCTTCATGTAATAAGGGGGACTAAAAAATGACATTCAATCCAATGAACTTTATCAGCAACCTCTCTTACATGGTTGTCGGCATGGCTTCCATCATCATGGTTATCGGCCTTATCGTTGCTCTCACAATGTTCCTCAATATGGTTACAAACATCAAGAACATTGTCGCTGAAGAAGAAGCTGCCAAGAATAATAAGTAAATTATCGAAAGCCACCCACAAGGGTGGCTTTTTTGTACCTCAAACCATCTTTTTGTTGACTTTATACGGCTTTTTCTGTATAATTTTTCGTGGACAACAGTCCGCAAAAGGAATTGAAATTATGTTTATAAACGATAAAATCGCGATAAAAATCGCAGTATGCGATGATAAAAACGCTGACCTTGAAAGCACTGCCGCACTTTGCCGTCAGGTGCTTGACAACAGCGATATGCTGTACGATATAACTCTCTTCCACAGCGGCAGTGAGCTTATCGGCTCGGTTTCAAAAGGCGAGTCTTATGATATTATCCTGCTCGATATGGTTATGGAGGGCAAGGACGGCATGGAAACTGCCCGTGCAGTCCGCAGTCTTGACGAGGACGTTTTCATCATCTTTGCTTCACGCAACAAAGAGCTTGCCATTATGGGTTACGAGGTTTCGGCCGTGCGCTATCTTGCAAAGCCACTTGACGAAATCAAGCTTACCGAGGCGCTTCTCACCTGCTGCAGCCGTATTTTCGACGGCACGAATATCCTTGTGCCGACAGACCAGGGCAAATACCGCATTGCGCTCTCGGATATTCAGTTTATCGAGGCATCCGACCGCGGCACGCGCTTCACTCTCACCAACGAAAGCTTTCACAGCCGTCTCAAGCTGAATGAGGCCGAAGCAATGCTTCATCATTCCACCTTCATTCTCTGTCACAGAGCCTATATTGTAAATCTCAGCCACGTGCGTCATCTGCGACGCTATGAATTCAGGCTGAAAAGCGGGGAGGTCGTGCCTGTCAGCAAGGGCAGATACAACGATATCCGCAGCCGATTCACCGACTATAAAATATAATGAATCCCCCATCGAAAAGACCGTTTTTCCGTACGGTCTTTTTTGTTTTATCATGCTTTGAAACACGCCGTTTTCCAATACAGTCACAAAACCCTGATTTTTCTGTTTTTCGCCCCATTTTCGTGCCGTTCGCAACATTTTTATTCCCGTTCACGCAAAATAATTGCTATTCACGCATACCCTATTGCACTTGAGCAAAATATGGTATAAAATGTAAAATCAGAAGAGTATACATATTAATATACAAGGAGGAAAAAATATGAATTGTAGACTCAGAAGACTGCTGGCATCGCTTCTCGTTCTTGCGATGTTTGCAGGCTTTGTCCCTTCCACAATGTTCACAACTGTGGCCAAGGCAGCTGAGACTGGCGTCGAAAAGTCACCAATCGACCAGTCCACTTACGAAGCTCTCGGCTTTGTAACAGACCTCGGCACCACAAACGAGTCTTACGTAACAGGCAAGTCCCAGGGTAAGACTACAATGAACGTAAAGAATGAGCTTTTCATTGACCTCCAGTCCCACAAAAACTCGGGCTGGATTGTCAGAGATAACCTCAATCTTAACCACACACCAACAACCGACTACGGGTACATGGGTGCTTACAGACTCTACGGGCACTACATGGACAGCGGTAAGTACGACGACCTTGATTCCAAGTATGGTTGGAATTATGGTCATACTGTCGCTGACCCGGACAACCCATACAAGGACACAATCAATAAAAACCTCGAAACCGACGGTAAGCATTCCAACATTGTTTTCGAAACTGCTACTGAATACCGCTCTTCCAGCGGTAAGCTTGACCGTGTAGCAAAGCTTATTGTCTACTCCGGCAGAAATCGTATTGACTGGGAAGCATATCTCGAAATTTTCGATGCTACAGGCGGCAAGATGACTCGTTTGTACGGCAGAAAGCTCGGTAATGCTCCTGCGCTCGACGAAGCAGGCACAATCTACCAGCAGTACTTTGATGCACTCTACGATATCGCTGCAGGTGACTTTGACGGCGACGGCGTAGATGAAATTGCTGTTTACTACGGCACAAACACAATCAAGATTTTCGATACAGGCATCGGTAACTCTATCTCCGGTCTTAATTCTTCCGATACTGTCACTATCTCCGCTTCATCCCTTCTTGCAAAGACAACGATTTCCGGTGAATTCAATGCTGACAGCTCCGTCAAGGTTCGCCGTGCAGCTATCGTTTCTCTTGAAGCAGGCGACCTTACAAAGGACTTCCAGGATGAACTTGCTGTTGCAGTTTCCATGCCTCAGGGCTCTACAGAAGCAGCACACAAGAATAATGCAAGCGCCTAC
>JAFYNW010000008.1 GCA_017547995.1 Clostridia bacterium
CCTTAAGATTTCAGATATATTCAAGCTCTGGCAGAGAGAAAATGCTCCGGGTGGGCAGATTCTCGTCCGTCATAAAGGCGAAATCATCTATGATTCCTGCTTCGGCAAGGCTGTACTCGAGCACGATATCAACGTGACAAACGATACCGTTTTCCACGTGGCGTCTGTTTCCAAGCAGGTTACAATTATGTCCCTTCTCATTCTCTGGAATGAGGGCAAGGTTGACCTTGATGCCGATATCCGCACTTATCTGCCTGAATATATCGCATTTGATACTCCTGTCACAGTACGTCAGTGTATGAATAACGTCAGCGGCATCCGCGACCAGTGGGAGCTTCTTATGATGCGCGGCACACGAATCGACGACGTCATCACACAGAATGACCTGCTCAAGGTTATCTCCACACAGAAGGAGCTTAACTTTGCTCCGCAGAGCAAATATCTCTATTCCAACTCCAATTTCACACTCTGCGCTGAAATCGTCCGCAAAATCTCCGGCAAGCCTCTCAATGAGTTTGCAAAGGAGCGTATTTTCGACGTGCTCGGCATGAATAATACCTGCATCAAGATGGGCTACAAGGATATCGTTAAAAACAGAGCCCAGAGCTATCTTGACGATGGCTGCGGCAACTATGTAAATCAGCCGCTCAACTACGGCGTTGCAGGCGCTACCTCTCTCAACACAAACGTTCACGATTTTATAAAGCTGATTGACGAATACAAAAATCCAAAGCATTTCGACAAGGCGATTTTTGACGTTATGTTCACTCCTGCCGTGCTGACCGATGGTGAAGTCTCTGTTTACGGCGGCGGTATGATGATTCAGGAGCATAAGGGCCACAAGCTTTATACTCACGGCGGCGTTGACGCGGGATACAGAGCCGACATGGCAATTTATCCTGACGATGACCTTGAAATCGTGATTTTCTCCAACACACAGAATACAATTCCCGGCGTTGCCTCCAAAAAGATTGCCGATATAGTTTTAGGGCTTCCGGCAGACGATGAGTTCATTTGTTCACAGCCTGTGGATAACGTTGACGGTGCATATATCGCAGTCAACGAGCCATATCCATTCTATATGGTGAATAACGGCCGTCTTAACGGCAATCCGCTCATTCACGTGAAGGATTCCCTCTATGCATTGGGCGAAACTGTCGACCGCATTGACCTGGGCGAAAAGCCTAAGTTTAAGATAGGCGCCACAACGGGCGACCTGAGAAGAATATCTCTCGCCCCTGTAAACAAGGAAATCCTCGGCAGATACTACTCCGAAGAGCTTGACGTATTCTGCTATATCACCGAAAAGGATGGCACGATGTGCCTTTCCACATACAAGGACGGCGATGCGCCTCTTTACGACTTTGCTGAAAACACATATACAACTGCGCGCTGCAGAGTAAAGCTGACAGACTACGGCTTCGACCTTTCAGGCGGCAGAGTATACAACGTAAAGTTTGTAAAAGCATAGTTTGCACCTGTGGTGCATTTTGCAGGTTTTCTCTCCCCCCGACTTCGTTTCACTCAGCCACCCCCCTCGTCAGAGGGAGGCAAGAAAGTCTTGTAGGGGAGCTGCTTGCTGCTCCCGTTGAGCACACAGTGCGACCTGACAAATCCATCGGAGATACCGCATCGTTGCCAACGGCAACACTTCATGCACTTCAGTGTGCTTCACTTCTTCACGTGCAAAGCACACTTAATTTCTTAC
>JAFYNW010000317.1 GCA_017547995.1 Clostridia bacterium
AAGCTGATCACTCAAAAATAGGTGAGAAAAAGATCGAAAATCGCACGATTCATGCGCTGTGAGAGGCGATCTTTTAGCATATAATATCAGGCCTCATCCCATCATATTTTCGAGGGCAATGCCACTTTGGTGGCGTTGCTCTCTTGTCTGCCGAAGAGCGAAAAGAACACGGTTTGTCAAGGTCGGGCGCAGCCCGTTCATTTTAACCTTGATAAGCCGTGTTCTTTTTGCTATTAACCGTGCCCAAAACAGAAAGGTATGCACCCGTTAAGGCACATACCTTTGTTGTTAGCAACCCTTGTATGACAACTGCCATAATTCTTGTTTCGTAAAACCTGTTTTATGAACAGCTACCCTATGAGAGTGCTTTTATTTTTACATCATAGAAAACTGTGCGTGCATCTGCTCTTCGATGGACTTTTCGTCTCCTTCGATGATTTCACAGATTACCTTTGTATTGGTTGTGAATCTCACCTTGACGAAAAACTTATCGCCCACCTTATCATAGATGCGGCTTGCGCTCATCGTGCCGCCTGCAACAGTATCGACGCTGTTGGCAACGTATGCCACCGTGCCGATAAGAGGCAGCATAGCCTTGATTGCATCGCTGTCGTAAGGATTATTCTGCTCCTTGACGCACATAATCACGTTGCCGATGGCAAAAGGCTTGAGCTTATAATAATTGTTGAATCCTGTGAGAGTTATATACATAACCTGCTCCTTAGACTTTCATATTGATAGGAAGAATCATTGGATTGCGCTTTGTATGCTTGAATACGTAGTCGGAAATATTAGTACGGAGCTCACTCTTGATAGTCGCCCAGTCGTAAAGATGTCTGTCGAGGCAGCTTTCGATAGTATCGATTGCAATCTTGCGGACTGTTTCGGAGATATCCTCCTGGTCCTTCGTGAGATTTACACCGCGTGTGATGATGTCAGGACCTGCCATAACTGTGCCAAGCTCACTGTCAAAGGTTGTGACGATGATGATAAGACCGTCCTGAGAGAGATGCTGTCTGTCACGCAATACTGTCTGACCGACGTCACCCACACCGATGCCGTCAACAAGCACCTTACCTGCAGGCACGTTGCCGTTAAGCTTTGCTCCGTTTGCACCGATTTCAAGCACCTTGCCGATTTCAGAAATGAAGATATTGTCAACAGGGATGCCGACAGCCTTCGCGTGCTCCTTATGAGCAACAAGGTGACGGTATTCGCCGTGGACAGGCATAAAATACTTTGGCTTTGTAAGCGCGAGAATCATCTTGAGTTCTTCTGCGCAGGCATGACCTGAAACGTGAAGCTCTGCAAGCTTATCGTATACCACTTCTGCACCGCGCTTTACAAGCTCGTTGATGAGGGTATATACGCTCTTTTCGTTGCCTGGGATAGGCGATGCCGCCATGAGAATCTTGTCTTCTGTGGAGATGTGAATCTGCTTATGACTGCCCATACTCATACGCATAAGAGCCGACATAGGCTCGCCCTGACTGCCCGTTGTGATGACTGTCAT
>JAFYNW010000036.1 GCA_017547995.1 Clostridia bacterium
AACATTCTCTCCTTGAGAGCAAGTCCTCCTTCACCATTCCAGAGTCTGTAGCTGACAAAAATGCCATTCTTCGCAAGCATATCACCTGCCTCAATGCATTCATTAAAATATTTCTCATTATTATCAGTTTCAGCATGGAGCGAAATATTCACCTGACGCAACGACTTTGATGCAATAAGCATATCAAGCTTATTCTTGAGAAGCGTACCATTTGTTGTGATATTGACTTTTATTCCATTTTCAGCACAGACGTCAAAAAAATCTGCAAGCAATGGATGAATAAGCGGCTCACCCTTTACGTGAAGATGGAAATAATCTGTATAGTCCTTAACCTGCTCAACAATATGTCTGAACTCATCGAGAGTCATATTCTTGCCTTTGCGGGCAGATTCAGAACAAAAAGAACAAGAGAGATTGCACATATTTGTGATTTCTACGTATATTTTTTTAAGTGGCTTTTTCATATAATCTCCAAAAAGCAAAAAAGCCTTGCTGTGAGCAAGGCTTTTGACTAACTAATTTAAATTAGTTTTCTTCCTTCATCTTTGCAAAGCATTCGCTGCAGTATACAGGACGGTCAGACTTTGGTTCGAATGGAACCTTAGCTTCCTTACCGCATGCTGCGCATGTTGCTGTAAAGAATTCACGTGGAGCGCGAGCTGCGTTCTTGCGAGCGTCACGGCAAGCCTTACATCTCTGTGGCTCATTCTGGAAACCGCGTTCTGCGTAGAATTCCTGTTCACCTGCTGTGAATACGAATTCAGCACCACATTCTTTGCAAATAAGTGTTTTGTCCTGGAACATTTAAATTACCTCTCTCTTATAGCCCTTCAGGGTCTTTAATAATATACGAACAGGTTTATCCTGTTATCGTCTGGTCAAAAGACATTTCTCAGCCTTTTTTCTTATGCGGACTATTGCGTTATCTACCGATTTCTTGCTTTTCTGCAATTGTTCGGCAATTTCTCCAGAGCTAAGCCCACAAAGATACAAATCTGCTACTGAGGATTCAAACCGAGAGAGTGAATTGGCTAAAGCTTTTTCAATTTCTGCTGCGGACTCACGGTCCAGAAGCATAGCCTCAGGATCATGATCATCCAAAGTATTAGTATATTCTGTATGACTATCAAAGTCTGTAAAGACAAGATCCAATTTGCCGTTGCCACTGTTTGCATCACGGATAACATCAAATATTCTCCGCTTGATACACATAGCCGCAAACGCCTCAAAGTTCTGCGATCTTGACTTATCATATTTACGCATTGCCGTGATAAGCCCGATCATTCCCTCCTGGATAAGATCCTCATAATCTCCGCCTTCAAGGTAATACTTTCTGGCAATTTTAGTGACCAGCTTAGCATACTTTTCAGCGAAAAGGTTCTCATTTATAGACAAATCATTATATAACTTATTGTTCATAATTCACCAATAATACCAAGATAAACAATCAAGCACAGTAACATTAAACCATATTTGTTGCTATTTGTCAATACTTAATGCGCTATTTTTGAAGAAATTGTAAACTTTATTCAACTGTTACCGACTTGGCAAGATTTCTAGGCATATCAATATCGCAGCCTCTGTAAACACCGATATAGTATGCAAGGAACTGCATTGGAACGATGGACAAGGATGCAGAAAGCTCTGCGATTGTCTTTGGAATCTTGATAACGTGGTCACAGATTTCTGGGTCTGCATTTACGTTCTTATTTGTAACGAGGATAACGTTAGCACCTCTTGCCTTCACGGACTTGATGTTGGAAAGAGTCTTTTCGTATACGTCATCATCATTTGCAAGAGCAACTACCAGTGTACCATCTTCGATGAGGGAGATTGTACCGTGCTTGAGTTCGCCTGCTGCGTATGCTTCACTGTGTACGTAGGAAATTTCCTTAAGCTTAAGGGATGCTTCCTGTGCAGCAGCATAATCGATACCGCGGCCGATGAAGAATGTGCTGGAGCGATTGGAATAGATAGATGCAAGATACTGAACCTGTTCCTTTGTCTTGATAACTTCATCGATAAGATCAGGAAGGTCGAGGATTTCCTTACAATAGCCCATAGCAACTTCTTCTGTGAGAAGATTCTTCGCCATAGCAGCGTAGATAGCTACGAGATACATAGCGGAAAGCTGAGCAGAGTACGCCTTTGTTGTAGCAACTGCAATTTCAGGACCTGCCCATGTGTAAAGCACGCTGTCTGCTTCACGAGCTGCAGAAGAACCAACAACGTTTACAATAGCAAGAGTCTTTGCGCCTCTCTTCTTTGCTTCACGCATAGCCGCAAGTGTATCTGCTGTTTCACCGGACTGGCTGACAACGATGCAGAGGTCGTTTTCATCAATGATTGGGTCGTTATATCTGAATTCAGAAGCTACGTTTGCAAGACATGGAATTCTTGCGATTTTTTCGATAATATGCTTACCTACAAGACCTGCATAAAGAGCAGAGCCACAAGCCACGATGTGAATGTTTCTGATATTCTTGAACATTTCAGGTGTGAGCTTTGTTTCAGTCATATTAGGAAGAAGCTTGGAAATTCGTGGAGAAAGTGTATCTCTGACAGCCTTAGCCTGTTCACAGATTTCCTTCATCATAAAGTGCTCGTATCCGCCCTTTTCAGCAGCAGAAATATCCCAGTCAACAACGTGAACTTCCTTGGAAACCTTGTCACCAAGGGCATTGTAAACGTCTACACCATTACATGTAACTCTTGCTGTTTCATTGTCATTGAGGATGATATAATTCTTTGTTGTGCCGATGATAGCAGGAATATCGGAGCCAAGAACGTTTTCACCTTCACCGATACCGATGATAAGTGGGTTATCCTTTCTTGTACATACGATTTCATTTGGAGCATCAGCTGTCACAACGCCGATAGCATAAGAGCCGCGGAGCTGCTTGATAGTATCCTGAAGTGCTTCGAGAGCGTTGCCCTTATAGTTGAGTTCAAAAAGATGAGCAACAACTTCTGTGTCCGTCTGGCTGACAAATTCAAAGCCCTTTGCTTCGAGCATTTCACGAAGTTCAAGGAAGTTTTCAATGATACCATTATGTACGATAGCAATTCTGCCGTTCTTACTGATATGAGGATGGGAGTTTACGTCGGATGGCGCACCGTGTGTTGCCCATCTTGTATGACCGATTGCACAGTTTGTATCAATCTTGCCATAGTTCTGGATCTTCGCATCGAGATCCTTGATTCTGCCCTTAGTCTTGATGACCTTAAGCGCTTCGTTTTCGATAACTGCAATACCAGCGGAATCGTATCCTCTGTATTCCAGCTTATAAAGACCGGAAAGAATTACAGGAACTGCATTATTCTTCCCGACATAGCCTACAATACCACACATATATTATTTCTCCTTAAAATCTATATTTATAATACCGAAATATACATTTTGTCGATACGGTCACCCGTAAGTTTTGTATGTATATTCATTTTGCTCTTCGGTAAAAGCAGAAGGCATCCGCCGAATCTTTCGATTTTAGAGCTTATAGCTCAACCTTCTTCCTCGTCAACTGCATTATGCAGTCCCGGCGCTTTATCAAACATTTTTTAACCGTTCCTTCCTCCTTTCAATTTTCCGTAAAAGCCCCCAATATGGGGGCTTTTATATAATTAAATGGATTTACGAACTGCTTCTGCTGCCTTTTCAGCAAACATTTTTACCTTTTCAAGGTCGTTACCTTCGACCATAACACGAACCTTTGCTTCTGTGCCGGATGGTCTGATAAGAACTCTGCCCTTATCCTGGAATACCTCTTCAATTTCCTTTGCAACCTCAAGAACTGCAGGAAGCTGAGCAACCGTCTTCTTGATATCGTTTGGAACGTTTACGTTGATCATAATCTGAGGATAAATCTGGATACTGTCTGTCATAGCAGATGGCTTTGCATTCATAGAAGAAAGCATTTCAAGCACCTTCACTGCAGTAAGCTGACCATCACCTGTTGTAGCAAAGTCAGAAACAATCATGTGACCGGACTGTTCGCCGCCGATATTATAACCCTTCTTAATCATTTCTTCGAGAACGTAACGGTCGCCAACCTTAGTTGTCAATATATCTATTCCATTTTCCTTCAAAAATACGTGAAGGCCAAGATTTGACATAACTGTTGCAACTACGCCGCCCTTGAGTACGCCCTGCTCCTTCATATACTTTGCAAGTGTACCCATAATGATGTCGCCATCGATAATATTGCCATTTTCATCAACCATAAGACATCTGTCAGCATCGCCATCGAATGCGATACCAATATCGTAACCGCCTTCCTTAACCATCACAGCGAGCTTGTCGATATGTGTGGAGCCGCAGTTTTCATTGATGTTCACACCGTCAGGTGTGTTATGGATGAGTGTGCAGTCAACGCCAAGCTTACCGAAAATAAGCTGAGCTGTCTTGCTTGATGCACCGTTAGCACAGTCGATAATAGCCTTGATGCCCTTGACTTCACCCTTTACGGAAGAAAGAATGTGCTGAGCATATTCTTCTGCGCCTTCGTGTTCAAAGTTTGTTGTGATACCGATATCACCGCCTGTCTTTACGTTTGCAGGTGGATTATCGATTAGCTCTTCAATAAGATTTTCTGTTTCGTCAGAAAGCTTGAAGCCGTTGCCGCCGAAAATCTTGATGCCATTATGCTCGTATGGATTATGGGATGCAGAAATAACAACACCAGCCTGAGCATTATGCTTTACTGTAAGATATGCAATAGCAGGTGTTGGAAGAACGCCAAGGAAATATACGTCAGCGCCCGCAGCACAAATACCTGCAGCAAGAGCGCATTCGAGCATATTACCGGAGATTCTTGTATCTCTGCCGATGAAAACCTTACATCTGCCCTCTGTATTACCAAGAAGCGCAGTAGCCATTGCAAGACCTGTTCTGTATGCGAGATCAGGTGTGAGTTCTGCATTAGCAACGCCTCTGATACCATCTGTACCAAAATATTTCATAATTTACTCCTATTTATCTAATGTAAGCTGACCCTGGTATGGGATACCCAGATGATCGTATGCCCTCATTGTCGCACATCTTCCGCGAGGTGTACGGTTGAGGAAGCCAATCTGCATAAGATATGGCTCATATACGTCTTCGAGAGTAATACTTTCCTCGCCTATTGTTGCAGCGAGAGTATCAAGTCCCACAGGACCGCCATTGAAGTTCATAATAATGCTTTCGAGCATTCGTCTGTCAACGCCGTCAAGACCGAGCTCATCGATTTCCATAGCGCTGAGCGCCATTTTCGCAATAGCCTTTGTAATAACGCCGTTACCTCTTACCTGAGCGAAATCTCGTGTGCGCTTAAGCAAACGGTTTGTGATACGAGGTGTACCACGGCTTCTTCTTGCAATTTCTTCCGCACCTTCATCTTCGATTTCAATACCGAGAATATTTGCGCTTCGTGTTACGATTTTTGCAAGCTCTTCATTGGTGTACATTTCAAGCTTTGCAATAACACCAAATCTGTCTCTGAGGGGAGCTGAAAGCTGACCTGCTCTTGTTGTTGCTCCGACAAGTGTAAACTTCGGGAGCGTATATCTTATTGATCTTGCAGCAGGACCCTTGCCGATGATGATATCGATAGCAAAGTCTTCCATCGCAGGATACAATACTTCTTCTACGTTTCTGTTGAGACGATGGATTTCATCTATGAACAACACGTCGTTTTCTTCGAGATTTGTAAGAAGTGCCGCAAGGTCACCTGCTTTTTCAATCGCAGGGCCGGACGTGATGCGGATGTTTACACCCATTTCACTGGCAATGATCGAAGAAAGTGTTGTTTTACCTAAGCCCGGAGGGCCATAAAGAAGAACGTGGTCGAGCGGCTCGTTTCTCATTTTCGCCGCATCTATATAAACCGAAAGATTATCCTTCGCTTTTTCCTGACCGACGTACTCGCTGAGAGTTTTCGGTCTTAAAACGTTTTCGTTGTCGTCTTCTGTTGTGAGATGCTTGCTGATTATTCTGTCATCCTGCTGTTCCTGTGTCTGAAATTCGATTGCCAAGATGCGTCACCTCACTTACATAAGTTTTTTAAGTGCAATTCTGATAATGTCTTCTGTGTCACGACCGTCAAGCTGCTCACCATCAAGCACCTGCATAATAACCGCACGCTGATAGCCAAGCACTTCAAGAGCCGCAAGAGCATCTTCAAGGTCGCTGACAGGCATAGCAATCTTAGAAGCAGGAATGCCCTTTGCACCACCTGTGAACGTGCTCTGACTCTTGGCAATTTTATCGCGAAGCTCAAGAATAATTCGCTGCGCAATTTTCTTGCCGACGCCACTTGCCTGAGTGATTACCTTTTCCTCGCCTGTGATAATAGCCAGAGAAAGCTGGCTTGGTGATGCAACCGAAAGAATTGAAACCGCAGCCTTTACACCAACACCGGAAATAGAAATAAGCTGTTTGAAAAAGCCAAGTTCTTCCTGAGTTGAAAAGCCGTAAATTTCAAAAACATCTTCCTTGACGTTCATATACGTATATAATTTTACATTGCTTCCTCTTTTGACAGAAGCCGAGGTGTTAAGCGAAGTATTAACGGCATATCCTACGCCATTGACGTCGATGACCACAAGATTAGGCTCAACAATCTCCGCTTTGCCGCTGATGTAATAAAACATAAATCACCTATATAAAATTACCGAGTTTATTATTGTTTTTTCTCGAATGAGCATGGCATATAGCAAGCGCCAATGCGTCGGCCGCATCGTCGGGTCTTGGAATCTGCGCCAGCTTGAGAATAGCTCTCGTCATCTCCATAACCTGTCTTTTTTCCGCTCTGCCATACCCAACCACCGCCTGTTTTACCTGCAGTGGAGTATATTCAAAAGGTATTTTGCCGTGACTTGCGCAACACTGCAGCAAAACACCTCTCGCCTGACCTACCTGAATAGCTGTTTTCTGATTTGTATTGAAGAACAATTCTTCAATTGCGATTTCATCAGGCTGAAACTGATTGATAAGCTGACTGAGATCACTGTGTATCTCGCACAGTCTTATCGAAATATCTATGCCCGGTCTGGTAATGATAGCACCATATCCCACAAGAGAAAAACGTTTGCCATCCCAGTCCAGTATTCCATATCCCACGGTAGCATAACCGGGGTCTATACCTAAAATTCTCACTTATCTGCTCTTGAGGATTTCGTTTACAGCCGACAAAACGCCAAGCTTACCTGATTCATACGTAAGACCACCCTGCATATAAGCGATGTATGGTGCTCTGAGAGGAGCATCGCAGGAAAGTTCGATGGACGAACCGGAAATAAATGCACCTGCAGCCATAACAACAGGACAATCGTAGCCAGGCATATCCCATCCTTCAGGAGTTACGAAGCTGTCAACAGGACTGCCCCACTGAATGCCTCTGCAGAAATCGAGAACAGGCTGTGCTGCACCGAATCGGATTGTCTGAATGATGTCGTATCTCTTTTCATCAAAAGTCGGCGAAACTTCAAAACCGAGCTCTGAAAGAATAGCACTTGCAAAAATACCTGTCTTGAGCGCCTGAGAAACAATATGAGGAGCCATAAAGAAGCCCTGAAGCATATTTCTGTTCTGACCGAGTGTAGCACCGCATTCGCCGCCGATACCCGGAACAGTCATTCTGTAAGCCGCTCTTTCAACGTATTCAGCCTTACCTGCAATATAACCGCCTGTCTGCGCAAGACCGCCACCCGGATTCTTGATAAGAGAACCGCAGATAAGGTCAACACCGTATGCAAGTGGCTCTTCCTTTTCGCAGAATTCACCGTAGCAGTTGTCAACGATGATACATACGTCAGAGTTTACGCTTCTGATTTCCTTCACAAGATCACCGATCATTGCGCAGGAAAGTGTGATTCTGTCGCCATAGCCTCTTGAACGCTGAATGAAAACACCCTTTACGCGTGTGTCTGCAACAGCTTCTCTGATAGCAGGCACGTCAGGCTTGCCATCCTTGAGTGCAACAGTCTTATATTCAATGCCGTAGTCTGCAAAAGTGCCGCCGATAGCACCACGCTGACCTGTTACAGTCTGGAGTGTATCGTAAACGTCACCTGTTACAGAAACGAAAATATCACCTGTTTTTACACACGAAAACATGGCACAACCGATTGTGTGTGTGCCATTTACAAAAGTCTGTCTTACGATAGCCTTTTCAGCGCCAAAAACCTCTGCATAGATGCTTTCGATTGTGTCACGGCCCTTATCCTCGTAGCCGTAGCCTGTACTTGCGCCAAAGCAGCTTTCCTGTACTCTGAATTTCTTGAATGCATCCATAACCTTCTGTGTGTTATAGAATGCAACTTCCTCAACCTTTTCAAAAAACGGCTTGGATTTTTCCTCAGCCGCCTTTGCCAGCATATTGATGTCTGTCATTTTATATTTCTCGTTTCCTTATAGCATAATAAAAGAGCAAGCCTGTAAGCCGAGTTCTGTTGAATGCAGTCATCTATCTGGACAATATGTCGCCATATGCCTCAAGCCACCTCTATGCGGCCGGGCCGGCCTTGAGATTTAACTCAGCATTTATGCGGTGTTGCTTCGGATAGAGTTTACATAAGCCCTATGTCACCATAGAGCCCCGTGAGCTCTTACCTCACGTTTCCACCCTTACCTGATAAATCAGGCGGTATCTCTCTGTTGCACTCGTCCTAGGGTCACCCCCGGTTGACGTTATCAACTATCCTTGCCCTGGAAGCTCGGACTTTCCTCGTATATCACCTTTCGGACAGATACACGCGACTGCACAGCTTGCTCTCAATATATTATACTTGTTTTTTATCAAAAAGTCAAATACATATTGACATAATCTCGGAATAAATATATATTATATGTAGATAATTATTATATATCAGGAGGAATAATAATGATTTCAAATGATTTTCTTGATAATCTGTACGGAAAAACCGTAAGTATTCTCGGTCTTGGCATCTCAAATATGCCTCTTATGAGAGTTCTTGTAAAGTTTGGTGCAACCGTAACAGGTTTTGATAAAAAATCTGAAGATAAAATTGAACAGCGCATCAAAGACGAGCTTTTCCATCACAGTGTGCCTTGTGTACTCGGCGACGACTATCTCGAGCATATTGATGCTGACTATATTTTCAGAACACCAGGCATGCGCCCTGACCTTCCTCAGATTGTAAAGGCTCAGGAAAAGGGTGCTGTGCTCATGTCTGAAATGGAACTTTTCTTTGAGCTCTGCCCTTGCCCTATCATCGCTGTAACAGGCTCTGACGGCAAGACAACAACTACTACACTTATTGCTGAAATGCTCAAAAAGCAGGGCAAGACAGTTCATATCGGCGGTAACATCGGCACTCCTCTTATCGATAAGGTTTTCGATATGAAGGAAACTCACGTGGCTGTTGTTGAGCTTTCTTCTTTCCAGCTTATGACTATGAAGAAATCTCCTAAGGTTGCAGTTATCACAAACCTTTCCCCTAACCATCTTGACGTTCATAAAGATATGAAAGAATACGTATGGGCTAAGGAAAATATCTTTATGCATCAGGGCGAAAACGACGTTATCGTTCTTAACAAGAATTGTCCATATACAGCTGACCAGGCTGCTAAGGCTCCTTCCAAGGTAAGATTCTTCTCTCCACACGAAGAAATCGAAAACGGCGTATGCTGTGACGACGAATGGATTTACATCAACGAAAACGGTGTAAGAAAGAATATTCTTCAGCGCAAGGATATCAAAATCGTAGGCTTCCACAACGTCGAAAACTATATGACTGCAATCGCAGCTCTTCACGATATGGTAGACGTTGAAACTATCGTTGACGTTGCCAAAAACTTTGGCGGTGTTGAGCACAGAATTGAATTTGTACGTGAAATCGATGGCGTAAAGTATTACAACGACTCTATCGCTTCTTCCCCTACAAGAACAATCGCAGGATTCCATTCCTTCAACGATAAGGTTATCCTCATCGCAGGCGGCTCGGACAAGCATATCCCATTTGATGGTCTTGCTGAAGAAATCATCGACCACGTCAAGGCTCTTGTTCTTGTCGGCGCAACAGCCAATGCAATCAAAACTGCAGTTGAAGCAAATCCTCGTTTCGATGCATCAAAGCTTCCTGTTTTCGTATGTGAAAATCTCAGAGAGGCTGTAAACATCTGCAAGGCAAATGCAGTTTCCGGCGACGTTGTTACAATGTCTCCTGCCTGTGCTTCCTTCGACCTCTACAAGAACTTTATGGAACGCGGTAATCTTTTCAAAGAAATAGTAAATAATTTATAATAAAGAGAGGTGCTAATCTTGACATTCAAAGAAAAACTCCAGAAGCTTGTCAATGCTTACGGCGTTTCCGGCGATGAATTCCGTGTTGCTGAAATTGCAGCAGAAATTCTTAAACCATACGTTGATAAGGTTGAAATCGACAAGCTCGGCAATGTTGTAGGTTATAAATCCTGCGGCAAGCCAGGTGCAAAAAAGCTTATGCTCGACGCTCATCTCGACCAGATCGGCTTCCTTGTAACAGATATCACAAAGGAAGGCTTCCTGAGATTTATGGCTATGGGTGTTGATCCAAGAATGCTTCTCGGCTCAGAGCTCAACGTTATCCCTAAGAACGGCGAACCAATTTACGGTATCGTCTGCAGCACACCTCCTCACCTCCAGAAGCCTGGCGACAGTGCAAAATCTGTTCCAATCGACCAGATGCTTCTCGACGTCGGTATGCCTTACGAACAGGTAATCGAAAAAATCGAAGTCGGCGATTATATCGCATTCGCAAACGATGCTCTCGATCTTCTTGGTGACTGTATGTCTGGTAAGTCTATGGACGACCGTGCTTGCTTTATGACAATCATTCATGCGCTCGAGCTCCTCGGCGATTCCGAATTTGACTGCGACCTTATCATCGTCGGCAGTACAAAGGAAGAAGTCGGCGGCCACGGTGCTATGGCTCGTGCTTATATTGATAAGCCTGATTATGCTATTGCTATTGACGTAGGTCATGCAAAGACAGCTGACAGCACACCTATGGACCGCACTCAGGAATTTGGCGGCGGCCCAATTATCGGTTTTGGTGCCAACTCCATTCCTAAGTTTGCACGCAAGGCTGTAGAAATCGCAAGAGCAAAGGAAATTCCTTATCAGGTTGAGGCTATTCCTGCTGCATCCGGCACAAACGCCTGGTCTATGCAGATTGTTGAAGATGGAATCAGCACACTCGTTGTTTCTCTTCCACTCAGATATATGCACTCCCCTGTTGAAATGCTTACTCTCAGCGACGTATATAACGTAGGCAAGCTCCTTTGTGAGTTTATCAAGTCTTTTGACGGACAGCTGTAAAGGAGGAATGCTCAAATGAAAGAATTGCTTAAAAAGTTAGTTATGCTTGATGGTATTGCAGGCTATGAAGACGACGTCCGCGAGTTCATCGAAAATGAAATCAAGGACCACGTTGACGAAATGTTCACAGACCCGATGGGCAACCTCTATGCCTTCAAGAAAGGTGCTAAACGCAGAGAAAAGAAGCTTCTTGTAAGTGCACATATGGACGAAGTTGGTTTCCTCGTTCATTCCATTACAGAAGACGGTATGCTCAAGCTTTCTCAGGTTGGCGGCGTTGACCCTCGCGTTCTCGTCGGCAGACGTATGAAATGCGGTCCACAGAAGGTCAACGGCATTATTTCCATCAAGGCTATTCATCTTACAACTCCTGAAGAACGCAAAGTTGCTCCAACACTCGGCAGCCTTTACGTAGATATCGGTTCTTCCAGCAAAAAGCAGACAGAACAGTACGTTCGTGTCGGCGATCCTGTTTACTTCGACAGTGACTTCATTGAATTCGGCGACAATCGTATCAAGGCAAAGGCAATTGATGACAGACTCGGTTGTGCAATGATGATTGAAATCATCAAGGGCGAGCTCGAATATGATACGTGGTTCGGCTTCTCTGTTCAGGAAGAAATCGGCATCCGCGGTGCACGCGTTCTTGGTAACCGTGTAAATCCTGATATCTCCCTCGTTCTTGAAGGCTCTACAGCAGCAGACCTCCCTAACGTGCCTGTTCATTCTCAGGCTTGCGCTCAGGGTAAGGGCGGCGTAGTATCCCTTATCGATGGCAGAACTGTTTATGACAGAGAAATCCGCGAACCTATTCTCAAGAAGGCTGACGCAGAAGGCATCAAGTGGCAGTATAAAACAACAAGCACAGGTGCAAACGACAACGGCGCAATCCATATTGCAAAGGATGGCTGTATGGCATTCAGCCTTTCTGCACCATTGAGATACATCCACAGCGCAGCTAATGTTCTCTACTGGCCTGACGCTGAAGAAATGTTCAAGTTAGCTAAATTATTTATCAAAGAAAGTGGGGCTTTATAATGCTTAACGTTTTGGAATTACAGAAAAAATTAGTGGCAGCTGCATTGCCATCAGGTTTTGAACATAAAGTTGCTGAAGTTATCTCTGAAATCGTAAAACCTTACGTTGACGAAGTTTACACAGACGCTCTCGGCAACGTTATCGCTCACAAGAAGGGTCCTGGCAAGAAGATTATGATGCCTGCTCATATGGACACAATCGGCTTCATGGCAACATATATCGACGATAAGGGCTTTATCCGTGTTACAAATATCGGCGGCATCTCTGCTTCCAATATGGTAGCTACACCTGTTCGTTTTGAAAATGGTGTTAAGGGTATCATCCAGATCGAAGGCAAGGCTGACCTCACTTCTGCTGCAAGAAATGCTGTAGCAATGACAAATATGTTCATCGATATCGGTGCAAAGTCCAAGGAAGAAGCTGAAAGCCTCGTTGAAATCGGCATGGTTGCTGTATTCGATACAGAAACAAAGGTTATCTTCAACGACCACCTCGTTTCCCCATACTGCGACGACCTCATTTGCTGCGTTTCCCTCATTCTCGCTATGGAACAGCTCAAGGATGTTGAACCTGTAAACGATCTCTATTATGTATTCTCCACTCAGGAAGAAGTTGGTCTCAGAGGTGCTATCACATCTGCATACCATATCGATCCTGACCTCGGTATTGCTCTCGACGTTTGCAGCGTTGGTGACATTCCTGCAGTAAGCGTGCCAATGGTTGTCGGTCTCGGCAAGGGTCCTACAATCAAGATCAAGGATGCTTCCGTAATCTGCAACCCTCAGGCCGTTGAATTCCTCCGCAAGGCTGCTAAGGCTAACAATATTCCTTACCAGAATGAAATTCTCCTTGCAGGCGGCACAGATACAGCTGCTATGCAGAAAACACGCGGCGGCGTAATCGCAGGCTGTATCAGCGTTCCTACAAGATATATCCATTCCCCACAGGAAATGGTTGCTATCTCCGACGTCGAAAATGCTGCTAAGCTCCTTGCTGCTGCAGTTTGTCAGAAAATCGAATTCTAATTCAATATAAAAAACGAAAGGCTGACTTTAATTAGTCAGCCTTTTTATATACGTATTTTCTTACATCACGTTCTTTTCCCTGATATAGCCCTTTGCCTTTATAAGATAATGAAAATCCACATTTCTCAAGCACTCTTGCAGAAGCAACATTTTCATCAAGCGTTATACCATAGATATGATTCAGATTGAGTCTGTCCATCATCACAGGTGTAAATGCTTTTACAGCTTCCGTTGCATATCCTCTGCCCGCATATCTGCTTGCAATATGGTAGCCTATCTCATAACCGTCCTTGATTTTGCAAATCTCAACGTGGCCAACGTTTTCGTCATCTTCATTTATAACAGCATAAACAAATGGTCCCTCGTCACTTTTGTAAAAATCAATAATTTTATGGATTACGGCCTCTGCTTGCTCAGCATTTTCATAAACCTCATCAGGCAAAAATTGCTTCATCTCATAATCCTGCGAATTGATATAGAGATTTCCAGCCATTTCAGGTGTAAAGC
The DNA here is from genome assembly GCA_017547995.1 of Clostridia bacterium. Taxonomy (GTDB): domain Bacteria; phylum Bacillota; class Clostridia; order Oscillospirales; family Butyricicoccaceae; genus SIG471. The sequence continues at coordinate 13,871 of JAFYNW010000036.1, forward strand.
AAATTATCTTTACTCTATCTGATTTTACTAGCATTAGATCTTTGTGAAATCCTGCTGCATAGCTTCGATGAGCTTAATAAGAGCTTCATCGCCGAACTTCTTCTGGAAGTCTTCATGAACAGCACCATATACCGATGGATTTCCGAGAATTGCATGGCAAACGTCACCATAAGCTCTCATTGTATGAGCGCAGTGGTATACCCAGTCCTTCTTTCCATCTGCAGGTGCAGGAATAGTCTTTGTAAGGTCGGAGCCGATAAACTGAAGGTCACAGTAATCACTGTCGCTGAGATTGCAATGTGTCTTGAACTTAAGGTCCGGATTAAAGCCTCTTACAATACCTGCGTCAATCTGATAGCAATATACCTTTCCGCATTCCTGAAGACCCATTTCCTTGAAAGTATCAGCCCATGCACACTTGAAAATATTGTTACGCTTTTCATTATTTTCGCCTACGTTCTTGGATTCGGACTGAATTGTAGGATACCATTCGCCATATGCAAAATAGCTTGTATAATCCAATGGATAGCCATCTCTCATAGCACGAAGCGCCATACGTGCGCCACGCTGTTCAGCATACTTCTGGGAAGCCTTTATAAAGATAGCCTCGCCTCTTTCTTTACCGAGCTGTTCTGTAAGCTGCTTATAGTAGCTTGCAACGATAAAAGCATGAGTTTTTTCATTAAACATAGTGTGCCTCCTTGATTTTATGTTAAATTAAATGTATAATTATATTAAAATAATTTATAAGGAGAATTGATTATGATTAAAAGATCATCACAAATCCGTTATCTTATGCGTTCCGGTCTCGCAGGCGGCGAAGGCAACGTTGGTACAAATTACCTTTTAGAGCCAGAAGAAACTCATGGTAAGTGCAGAGTGTGCAATATTCTCACTATCGAGCCTGGTTCTTCTATCGGTCTGCATACTCACGAAAAGGACGTAGAGATTTATTATCTCCTCGAGGGCGAACTTTGTTGTACGGCTAATGGTAAAGAAGAAACACTTTACAGTGGCGATGTTACCTTTACTGGTGTTGGTGAATCCCACAGCATAATCAATAAGTCCGACAAACCTGCAAAACTTCTTGCAATCGTTATAAACTAATTGTACTTCATTTCAGCTCAAATGTCAATTTGTATGAATAAAATATAGATTTATTATATTTTTCTGCAGTTGAAACTTCCCGGTTAAATATTTTCATAAACTGTCATAACACCCTTCTGCAGGCATTGCAGAGGGGTGTTTTTTCATCATTTATTCAGTAAAGTCATCAGCCTTTACACCTATTTTGATATAATGATTTTCGAATCTTTTTCCAAATACCGTCATCATTTTCTCATTTTATAAATATATTTATTGTCTTTCGCTATTTATACTGCCACAAATAAGTTGTATTTTATTTAATTATATGGTATAATGTGTACATATTAATTTTCTTGGAGGATGTTTCAATATGAAAGAAAATCTCAAGCAGTATATGATGACTCAGCTCGAAAACCTCATCAATATACCAAGCCCAACAGGCTACACAAAGGAAGTTCAGAAGTATCTCGTAGACGAACTCACATCTATGGGCTATGCTCCTACAACACTCCATAAGGGCGGCGTTGTATGTGATATCGGCGGCGAAGGCAATGCTATTATGCTCGCTGCTCACTGCGATACACTTGGTGCTGTTGTAAAGACAGTTAAGTCCAACGGTGCTCTCAGAGTTATCAACGTTGGCGGTCTTAACCCTAACAATGTTGAAACAGAACACGTTACAGTTATTACACGTTTTAACGGTACATACGAAGGTACATTCCAGATTGAAAACGCTTCTTCTCACGTAAATAAGGACGTTAATGCTGCTCGTTCTTTCGATGGTAATCTCGAAGTTCTTCTTGATGAAGACGTACATTCCGCAGCTGAAACAAAGGCTCTCGGCATCGAAAACGGCGACTTCATTGCTGTTAACCCACGTTACACAGTAACAAGCAAGGGCTATATCAAGAGCCGTTTCCTCGACGACAAGGCTTCTGCAGCTGTTCTCCTCGCAATGGCTAAGGCTATCAAGGATGGAGATTTCAAGCCAACACGTAAGATTTACATCAACTTCACAGTATACGAAGAAGTTGGTCACGGTGGTGCAGCAGGTATCCCAGCTGACGTTATGGATATGATTTCTGTCGATATGGGTTGCGTTGGTAACGGCCTCAACTGTACAGAAAAGCAGGTTTCCATCTGTGCAAAGGATGGCGGCGGCCCTTACAACTACGATCTTACAACAGATCTCATCAAGGCTGCTAAGGAAGCTGGCGTTGACTACGCAGTAGATATTTACCAGTTCTACGGCTCCGACGTTAACGTAACTCTCAAGGCTGGTCACGATATCAGACACGGTCTTATCGGCCCTGGCGTTTATGCTTCCCACGGTTACGAAAGAAGCCATATCGAAGGCCTCAAGAACACATATAAGCTTCTCACAGCTTATCTCGGCTAATGTACAGACCATTTGCAGATAAATATCGCCCCACTACACTTGAAAATGTGGTGGGGCAACGACACATTCTTGGCAAAGATGGTGTTTTAAGCCGTATCTGTAACAGCGGAAATATTCCCAATATGATTTTCTACGGTCCTTCCGGCACCGGGAAAACCACCGTTGCACAGATTATTGCCAACAATACAAATCGCACTCTTCACAAGCTGAATGCGACCAACGCCTCAATAAGTGATATAAAAGAAATAGTTTCTTCCCTCGATACATTTATGGCGCCTAACGGTGTCCTTCTATATCTTGACGAAATTCAGTATTTCAATAAAAAGCAGCAGCAGTCACTGCTCGAGTTTATTGAAAGTGGCAAGATTACTCTTATTGCTTCCACAACCGAAAATCCATACTTCTACGTTTTCAATGCTATTATAAGCCGTAGCACAGTGTTCGAATTCAAGCCTGTCGAAAAACAGGATATTGCTCAGGCTATAATGCGTGTTGTAAAGCAGATTGAATCGGAAGAAAACATTTCTCTTACTATTGATGACGGCGTTATAG
>JAFYNW010000009.1 GCA_017547995.1 Clostridia bacterium
ACGTACAATGCTGTCCGATTTGCTCATCAATATCATTCTGCCTTGCAATATCGTTATGTCCTTCAATCTTGAAGTGACAAGTCAGCTTCTCAAGGCGGCGGGCACAGTCTTTATTGCCTATATGGGAGTACAGCTTTTTTCATGGGGCCTCAGCCGTGTGGCGTATAAGAAATATCCGATGAACAAGCAGGTTGTTATGCGTCACGCAACTATTACGTCCAACGCAGGCTTCCTTGGCAACCCTATAACTCAGGGGGTATTCGGTGATATTGGTCTTATGTATGCTTCCATCGCGATGATTCCGCTCCGCATCTTCCTCTGGTCTGCAGGCCTCAGCCTTTATACAAAGACAGACAGCAAGTCGGTCATCAAAAATCTCGTGACACATCCTTGCGTTGTGGCGGTATTCGTTGGCTTTGCATATATGTTCCGTCCGTTTGAATTGCCTGCATTCGTGACAAAGACGATGAGCTCTGTTGGCGGATGCACAACTGCCATTTCAATGATTCTCATCGGCGCAATTCTGGCTGATATCGATATCAAGCACATCGAATGGAAGCCGCTCTGCTATTACAGCACAATCCGTCTGCTTGTGATTCCTGCCGTTGTTTTCGGTGTTATGAGCCTTCTTCCTGTCGAGCCATTGGTAAGGGGCGTATGCACACTCCTTGCAGGTATGCCTGCAGCATCTCTTTCGGCAGTGTTGGCGGCAAAATATGACCAGGACTATGGCTTTGCATCTCAGGTGGTATTCTTCTCCACACTGCTTTCTATGGTGACAATTCCGATTATGACATTATTCTTTTAGGTGATATTATGACAGCTTTAATCGTTGCGTATGATAAAAATAAACTCATCGGCAAGGATGGCAAAATGCCTTGGTTTATCGATGGTGAGCTTCGCAGATTCCGTGAACTCACAACGGGAAACGTTGTGATTATGGGCAGAAAAACCATAGAAGCCATCGGAAAACCTCTGCCAAACCGCGTGAATATCGTTATTTCAAGGGATAAAACCTACGCAGGATGCATCATGGCGCGTTCTTTTGAGGAGGCGCTCGACAAGGCGAAGGGATACGGTGTGGACGTCTATATCACAGGCGGTGCGACGATTTATGCCCCTGCCGTTGATATTGTGGACAAGATGTATATCACGGAAATCGATGCCGAATACGAGGGCGAAACCTATTTCCCAAACTTTGACGAAAATGATTTCGTCCGCACAGTCGACGAAGAAATTACAGAGCCTGTGCCATATAAATATTGTACTTTTACAAGAAAATAAAAAGAATAAAGCCACTCATTAAGAGTGGCTTTTGCTTATGTTTACGATATTCATATTGTATTGAGAAGCGGTGTATGATATAATAATTTAAAAGGAGGGTATGTTATGGACTACGAAGAAAGAACAAAGCTTAATGATAAAGTCAAGGTTATAGCGTGGATAATGTATCTGCTTTATGTCGTGCTTTTGATTCTCGGTGTGGCATATTTCGGGCTCAACGTAGGTTTCAAAAAGTTTGATAATCTGGGCAATCCGTATTTTTACTTTATGATTGCTATACTGGGCATAGCCTACGCATTTCATCGCTTTGCAATGATAAAAATAACAGAAAAGGAAAACGTTCGTTTTCATTGTTCGGTGTGTGAAGCTTCGCTGGAAGTAAAAGAAGTGAAAATCACACCGAAACATGGTTATATGTACACGCAGAAATGCCCTCGTTGTGGCAGAATGATGGAGCCTAAGGCGAGAAAAATCAAAAAATAAGAGTCAGGGTAGATTTATCATAAGAATTATGGTATAATAACTCAGTTACCAACAAAAATCCCACGGAGGAAATATGAAAAAATTACTTATTTTCACACTTATGTTTACACTTCTTCTTGCCGGTTGCTCTGCAAAGGAAGAAGAGACTACAACAGCCACAACGACTGCCACTGTATCTGCCGATGCCGTCGACCCGACTACAGTTGAAAAAATGACTGCGACTATCGTCATCGAAGGTATGGGCGATATCAAGCTTGAGCTTTATCCAAGCAAGGCACCTCAGACTGTTGCAAACTTTACAACTCTTGCACGAAACGGCTTCTATGACAGACTTATTTTCCACAGAGTCATCGAAGGCTTTATGATTCAGGGCGGCGACCCTACCGGCACAGGCACAGGCGGTCCTGGCTATTCCATCAAGGGCGAGTTTGCCTCCAACGGCTTTGAAAACGATATTGCTCACGAGCGCGGTGTTATCTCCATGGCGAGAAAGAGCAAGCCGCTCGACTCTGCAGGCAGTCAGTTTTTCATCATGCACGCAGACGCACCGCATCTTGATGGCGACTATGCTGCTTTCGGTAAGGTGACAAGCGGTATGGATATCGTGGACAAGATTGCGATGAGCGAAACAAAC
>JAFYNW010000318.1 GCA_017547995.1 Clostridia bacterium
CGGCGATGATATTCTTCCGCTTGCAGACAAGTTTATCCCTGCTATGAAGTCCCACGTGGCAACGGGTGCGATTCGTTTCCTGCCTAAGCCACTTAAAAAGATTATTGAACCGATGTTTATCAAATTCCCTAAGATGACAAATCGTTGTATCGGATGTGCCGACTGCGCAAGGGCTTGTCCGCAGCACGCCATCACCGTTGTTGCAGGAAAGGCAAGGATAAACACGGAAAAATGCATCAAATGTTACTGCTGCCACGAGCTTTGCCCTATAAAGGCAATCGATTTGTAAAGGAAAAATTATGGAGATTACCAGAAAAGCCTATGGCAAAATAAATCTCGCGCTTGAAATCCACGAGCGCAGACCTGACGGATATCACGACCTTTCGACAGTTATGCAATCTGTCGGGCTTTATGACCTTGTGACCGTTTCCAATGAATGTGAAAAGGGCATCCACATCACCTGCGACCTGCCTTATATTCCGCTCGACGAGCGTAATATTGTATGGAAGGCGGCTGTGCTTTTCTATGAAAAGCTTGGCAAGGCTGATTATGGTGTAAAGATTGACCTGAAGAAGCGTATACCTGTGGGCGGCGGTATGGCCGGCGGCAGTACAAACTGCGCAAGCGTATTGATGTCGCTCAACGAAATTGAGGGCAATCCTTTCAGCAAGGATGAGCTTTACAAAATCGGGGCGGCGCTTGGGGCTGACGTGCCTTTCACTATGATGGGTGGTGCGGCTATTGCAACGGGTATCGGCACTGAGCTTGTGCCTGTGACTCCGCTGAAGGACTGCCATATCGTGCTTTGCAAGCCGAAGTTTTCCATTTCCACAAAGTGTGCATTCTCTTCCCTTGACCCTGCCACATTCACAAACGACAACCGTTGCGGACAGATGGTGGAATATCTCAAGGAGGGCAACGTTGAAGCAGTTGCACATAATCTTTACAACAGCTTTGAAGCGCCTATCATCAAGCTCAAGCCTGAGATTCAGAAAATCAAGCATCGTCTTTACGAGTGCGGTGCTATCGGCGCTCTTATGACAGGCTCGGGCTCGACTGTCTACGGCATCTTCAACAACTGCAAGAAGGCTGAGGCGGCCGTTGCCTGCATCGGCAAATGTATGGCTGAAACCTACAAGGTTACACCGAAGGATTTTACGGAAAATCTGCCTAAGTTTATATAAAAAGAAAAGACCAGCCGTTATGGTTGGTCTTTTTTTGTTGGGGTTTTATTTTGCGGCGGGGGCAAGCGGCTCCCCTACGAAGTATTTTGGTTTGCGGAATGTCGTAAACGCCATTCCCTACGTTTTGGGTTGTAGAGGTATTGCGACGGGAGCAGTCCCCATACAATTGAATTAAGTTTGCGGACGAGCAATGCTCGCCCCTGCTTTGCTAAAAGGTCTTTTTTACTATGATTTCAACGTTGTTGCCGCGGACACCTACGATAATATCGTTTGCAAGCTTTGCAACGATTGAACGTTCAAGCTCATCGTATGCTTCCTCTTTTTCACCTTCGATTGCTTCCTTATAGTTGTAAAGCGACCAGGAATACATATAGCCTCTGTCGTTTGGTGTTGAAGCATCGAAATAGCCGAGGCCCATATTGAAGCCGTGACCGTCGTAAAACTCACCTGCAGGTGGCGGTGGAGTCGTAGGGTCGAATGCCGCGAGAAGCATTGTTTCTGCAACCGCTCTGATTTTACCCATAATGCCCTTGACCGCAGCATTTCTGCCGGATTTTGAAACGGAAATAAGCTCGTCACGAAGCTCGACAGTCATATCCTCTGCCTTGAGCTCTACGTGCAATTCATAGTCGTTTCCGTCATTTTCTGCCCAGAATACACCGCTGAAGTTTTTGACAAGTCCGGAAAGCATACCGCAAAGCTCTTCTGACAAAAGACGAAGTCTGAGCGCCTGCTTGCCTTCAAGACCGTTATATGCAGTCACCTTTTCAACCTCGGCAAGCACTGCCTCGAGGCAGGTTAAATCTGCATTCAATTTACAGATATTTGATTTCAAACGAATCTCCTCCTAACTCAATGCGATGACAAGCGTGAGCACGTTTTTGTCATCCTTGTATTCATATTCCATACTTTCCGTCATTTTCTTGACCATAAATATTCCGAGACCGCCGATTTCTCTGTCTTCAGCCGAAAGAGTTATATCAGGCTCTGCCTCCTCGAGAGGATTGTATGGAATGCCGTTGTCGATAAACGAAATATAAAGCTTTCCCTTTTCGATGCGGTAGGAAACTGTCGCGAGGGTTGCCTTACTGTAATTTACGATGTTGGCATAAATCTCATCAAAGACGATATTGATTTTCTTCGCAATTTTCGGCACGATTTCAAGCTTTGACGAAAGTGCATCTGCAAAAGCGCCTACGGCCTTATGGGATGCCTTGTCAGGGACAACTGAAATTGTTTCGTCACCGATAATTGCATCGAAATTGACCGCAAGCATTGTGATATCGTCAAACTGCGGTGCTGTGCCTACAAACTTATCGACGTCTTCCTTGATAAGCTTGCAAAGGCTTTCAGGCTCTGTATTTTCAAGAGAGTTTACAAAGCCGAGAAGTCGCTGGTCGCTGTAAAGCTCTGTGCTGTTATTCGTCGCCTCAGTAACGCCGTCTGTGTAAAGATAAAGCTTATCGCCCGGAGTCAGCTGCAGCTCGTTTTTGCGATACTTTATGCCTTCCATACCCGCAAGAAGCATACCGCTTCGTGCCTTCATATACTCAAACTTTTCGCCGTTTTTCTTGAAAAGCGGAGGATTATGACCTGCATTTGCAAACTTCATAAGGCCTGTCTTAGTGTCAAGAATACCGAGCCATGCTGTTACAAACATACCTGCGTCGTTATTTTCGCAAAGCTTGTTGTTTGCGATGGTGAATATTTCGTCAGGCTCAAGACCACGCTCTGCAAGGTCTCTGATGACGGTTTTCGCTCTCATCATAAACATAGCGGCAGGAATCCCCTTGCCTGATACGTCTGCAACAAGGAAGGCGATAGTCGAATCATTCAACATATAGAAGTCATAGAAATCGCCGCCGACTTCCTTTGC
>JAFYNW010000319.1 GCA_017547995.1 Clostridia bacterium
TAACTGCCAAATGGCAATACAACTTGCCCTGCAAATATAACTGCGAAGCAATATAACCCGTGCAAACGAATATAACTCTGCAAACCGAATGCGTTTCTTCGGCTTTGCCTCGGAATGACAGGCCTGACGCGGCTGTTTATCACGCTCTGCCCATATCGCTGACCGAAGGTCAACTATTATATATTATTATTTACAATTATCTTTAATTTACACTTGAAAAAGAGGTTTAATGGTGATAAAATAGTAAATGTACAATAGGGTGTAGTTTATGCGGATATTTCGTTAAATATTTGCCGAAACTTGCCGTGTACAGTGAGATAAATACAAAAATAATTTATTTAAGATAGGAGAATAGAGTTATGATTCCTACAATGATGGATGCTCTCGTCAAGACTGGTCCGGTTAAGGGCCTCACACTTATGCAGGTTCCTGTTCCAACACCAAAGGCTGGCGAAGTTCTTATCAAGATCAAGAAGACAGCTATCTGCGGCACAGACGTTCACATCTACGAATGGAACGAATGGTCCGAAAAGAACCTCAACCCACCTCTCACAATCGGCCACGAATACGTTGGTGAAATTGCTGCTCTCGGTGAAGGCGTAGAAGGCCTTACAGTTGGTCAGCGCGTTTCCGGTGAAGGCCACATCGTTTGCGGTCAGTGCTACAACTGCCGTACAGGTAACGGCCAGTGGTGCGAAAAGACACGTGGCGTTGGCGTAAACCGTGACGGTGCTTTCGCAGAATACCTCTGCATCCCTGCTTCCAACGTTGTTACAATCGAAGACGACCTCAAGGATGATGTTGTTTCCTTCTTCGACGCTTTCGGTAACGCTACACATACAGCTCTCATGTGGGACCTCGTTGGTAAGAACGTTCTTATCACAGGCGCAGGCCCAATCGGTATCATGGCAGTTGGTATCGCAAAGTTCGCAGGTGCTCGTTCCGTTGTTATCACAGACCTCAACGACTACCGTCTCGACCTCGCTAAGAAGATGGGCGCTACAAAGTGCGTAAACGTTGGCCGTGAATCTCTCGAAGACGCTATGAAGGAACTCGGCATTGACGAAGGCTTCGACGTAGGTCTCGAAATGTCCGGCGCTCAGCCAGCATTCAAGCAGATGCTGGGTAACATGATGTGCGGCGGTAAGGTTTCCATCCTCGGTCTCCAGGGCAAGGATATGGTAACAGACTGGAACACAATCATCATGAAGGGCCTCACACTCCAGGGTATCTACGGCAGAAAGATGTACCAGACATGGTATCAGATGAAGCACATGGTACAGGGCGGCCTCGATATGGAACCAGTTATCACACACCGTTACCACTACACAGAATTTGAAAAGGGCTTTGAAGCAATGATTTCCGGTATGTCCGGTAAGGTTGTTCTCAGCTGGGATAAAGAATAATAAATGATATGTCCCGATGGGACGTGATGTCGCTTCGCTGATGATGTTTGCCTTCGGCAAATGATATACGTACTGTGTACGTATTTCGGTGTCTGCGACGCATTTGATAAAAAATAAAGGGCGGGTTTATTGCCCGCCCACAATATAATGTATAAAATCCAATAAAGGAGAAAATCTCTTATGAACAACGATACATTAAAGATTTTTGCTCAGCAGATTGAAGACATCAAGGCTGCTGGCACATACAAGGACGAAAGAGTTATCACAACTCCTCAGAAGTCCATGATCGACACAACAAAGGCTAACGGCGTTCTCAATATGTGCGCTAACAACTACCTCGGCCTTTCCAACCACCCAGAACTCATCAAGGCTGCTAAGGAATCTTACGACAACTGGGGCTTCGGTCTTTCTTCCGTACGTTTCATCTGCGGTACTCAGCAGGTTCACAAGGACCTCGAAAGAGCTATTGCTGATTTCGTAGGTACAGACGACTGTATCCTCTACGGTTCCTGCTTCGACGCTAACGGCGGTCTCTTCGAAACACTCCTCACAGCTGAAGACGCAGTTATCTCCGACGAACTCAACCACGCTTCCATCATCGACGGTATCCGCCTCTGTAAGGCACAGCGTTACCGCTACAAGAACAACAACATGGAAGACCTCCGTGCTAAGCTCCAGGAAGCAACAGATAAGGGCGCTCGTATCAAGCTCATCGCTACAGACGGCGTATTCTCCATGGACGGTTACATCGCTAACCTCAAGGGCATCTGTGACCTCGCTGACGAATTCGGCGCTCTCGTTATGATCGACGAATGTCACTCCACAGGCTTCATGGGCGCACACGGCCGCGGCACAGCTGAATACTGCGACGTAATGGGCAGAGTTGATATCATCACAGGTACACTCGGTAAGGCTCTCGGCGGCGCATCCGGCGGCTTCACAGCAGCTCGTCAGGAAATCGTTGACCTTCTCCGTCAGCGCTCCCGTCCATACCTCTTCTCCAACACACTCGCTCCAGCTATCGCTGCTGCATCCCTCAAGGTATTCCAGATGCTCAACGAATCCACAGCTCTCCGCGATAAGGTTCACGAAAATACAAAGTACTTCCGTGAAGAAATGGGCAAGCTCGGCTTCGACATCCCAGAATCCACACACCCAATCGTTCCTGTTATGCTCTATGACGCAGTAGTTGCTCAGGAATTCGCAAAGCGTATGCTCGAAAAGGGCGTTTACGTTGTTGGCTTCTTCTATCCTGTTGTTCCACAGGGCAAGGCAAGAATCCGTACTCAGATTTCTGCTGGCCACTCCAAGGAAGACCTCGATTTCGCTATCAAGTGCTTCAAGGAAGTTAAGGAAGAAATGGGCATCTAAGTGTCCCTTCGGGACGTTAAGTGCGCTTTGCGCGTGAAAAACGAAGCGGCTTCGCCGTGAAGCACGCATAAATGCGCATTATGGTGTCTGCGACGCATTAAATAACTTAATAATATACCCCGATGTACGTCGGGGTATATTTTGTATAACCTTCCCTTGATAAAACGTAGGGCGGGGGGCTTGTGATGTGTGTCATTCTGAACGAAGTGAAAAATCTCCTTCGGTTTGCGCAATCCCGTAGGGGACGGCGCCCTCGACGTCCCGTCTGATAAATCCATCGGAGATACCACATCGTCTGCCACGCAGACATATCGCATTTGCATTGCAAATATA
>JAFYNW010000320.1 GCA_017547995.1 Clostridia bacterium
CTTCTTCAACGAGCTTGATAATCTGTGAGAAGGTTGTATTTTCGTCGACCTTTGTGGCGCGCATTTTAATATAGCCTGATTTATTGATTGTAGCACCGATGACCGTCATGCCAACTTCCTTATGGACAGGGATGCTTTCGCCCGTGATGGCAGATTCGTCGACGCTTGTTTCGCCTTCGAGGACAATGCCGTCGACAGGGATGCTGCTACCCGGCTTGATGATGACGATATCGTTAAGAATTACGTCCTCGGCAGGGATTTCGATTTCCTCGCCGTTGCGCTCAACGATGGCTGTCTTTGGTGCCATATCTAGAAGCTTTTCGAGTGCTTCACTCGTCTTGCCCTTGGAGCGCGCTTCGAGGAATTTGCCGAAGGTGATGAGGGCGAGAATCATAGCGGAGGACTCAAAATAAAGGTCCATGTGGTATTTCTTTACCAATTCCATATCGCCTGCGCCAAGGCCGTAGCTCATTCTGTAAATGGCGAAAATGCCGTAGACGAGGGAGGCTGCCGAGCCGATTGCGATAAGGGAATCCATATTAGGAGCTCTGTGCCAGAGATTCTTAAAGCCGTTGATGAAATACTTGATATTGATTGCGATTACAGGGAGGCAGAGCAGGAATTGTGTGAATGCGAAAGAGACTGCGTTGTTATGCCCTGCAAGGAATGACGGAAGCGGGAGACCCACCATGTGTCCCATCGACACGTACATAAGCGGAATGAGGAATGCGAATGAGACGATAAGGCGGATTTTGAAATCCTTCATCTGCTCTTCGGCAGGGTTGACCTTCGGTGTGTTTGCCGATTTTTTGGCGGTATTTGCCTTTTCTTCGGCAAGGGAAGCGCCATAGCCTGCGTTGACTACTGTTTTGATGATGTCGTCAGCTGTGATTTTACTTTCGTCGTATTCAACGACCATACTGTTGGTCAGCAGATTTACGCTGACCGAATCGATTTCGGGCATTTTGCCCACTGCCTTTTCCACTCGTGACGAGCAGGCCGAGCAGGTCATGCCGGTGACGTTATATTTTTCTTTCATAAGCTACCTCTATTTCATGATTTTGCCTAACATATTGACGAGTTCATCTATCTTTTCGTCCATTTCTGCCTCGGTTTCCGCGTGCTTGACGCAGGATTTGAGATGGGCGGAAAGGACCTCCTTGTTAGCCTTGCTGATAACCGCCGACACCGCCATCAGCTGATGGGAAATATCGACGCAGTAGCGGTCTTCCTCGGCCATTTTGATGATGCCGTCTATCTGACCGCGGGCTGTTTTGAGCATACGCAAAACTTTTGCTTTATCTGCTTTCATAATTACCTCTTTTATACGTGGTGACACCCCCCGGGGGTGGTGTGTTTTAATTGTACAACAACGTGATGGATTTTGTCAAGCGCTACGAGATGAATAGTGGGGAATGAAAAATTGTGGTGTGATAAATCACATTGAATAAATGACAATCCCTCCACCACCAAAGGTGGTCCCCCTCTCCGACTCGCTAAGAGCCGACTTCGTCGGTTGCTCGCATGTACTCCGCCTGCGGGCGGTGCCCTTACACAGGGGAGGCTTTTGTTTTGTGTGACTACAACGCAATAAAAAAGCGGAGCTTTTGCCCCGCTTAATTTATGATTTCAATATTCGACCAGACGTTTTCGTAAAACTCGTCCTGACTTTCGTATGAGTTGGTTGGATAATTGACACGCGCCGTGTAATAGCCATCGTGCTCTGTGATATCATAGAACTTTTCCCCGTAAATCGTGAGATTGCCGATGTTTTCCGGCTTGTCTGTTATCATATAGAAGAAAATGGTTCTGACAGTATGCTTGTCTTTCCCCTCGCCCTCGTCGAAGTTTTTCTCGGTCCAGGCAGGGATGATATGCACCCCGTCAAACTGACGCAGCACATCGGCATCAATGCCGATTTTCATGCCCCATATATCAGCCACGTCGCCGTGCCAATAAATTCCATCTTTTTCCATAATATAGATATTCACGTTAAGCGCGCCGAGACCACTGTAGCATCTGTATGAGTCGATTTTGTAATTGCATATTTCATTACTGCCCTGCGGTAAAAGATATCGCTTTTCCATCGAGCGCAATGCCTGCTCAGGCTTAAGGAAGCGGAAATCCCCTCTCCACCACCAGATAAATAATGACACCAGAATGGCAATAACCGAAAGGATTATGAATATAATTTTAACAGTTTTTCCCATATTATTCCCCTCCCAGAACGACAGGAAGCTCAAAGGAAACCCCTGCCCTGTCATACTTCACCATATAATTTACGGCATCCTTTTCGATGGCATCGAAGTAAACCGCAATCATTGATTTGCCCGTGA
>JAFYNW010000321.1 GCA_017547995.1 Clostridia bacterium
CGCTCACCGAGAGCATTTTTCTTTGCTCTTTCGTATTCCTCACCGCCAACAGCTTCAAGACGGATAACCTCGTCTTCCCAGTAGCTTGTATTTTTAAGAATTGTTGGTTTTTCTAACATTATATTTTCCTATTCTTTAGGCTTATTTCTGGTGTATTTACACTGCGGATAGTTACTGCAGCCATAAAACTCACCAAACTTGCCGCTGCGGAGTACTAACTCACCGCCGCATTCAGGGCACGTTGCTTCAACCTGATCACGGTATTTCTTAACGTAATCAGTAGGATTAGTTTTGTTCATATCAATGAACATCTTTGCAAAGTCTTCCATTTCTCTGTCATTGGAAACGACAGCCTTGCTCTTTGCATTTGCAGCATTGATATATTCAATAAGCTGGTCGGCTCTGATAACCTTGTCCTTGACATCCTTTGTCGCAAACTTATCGTTTACCACAGTCTTTGGATTTGCAATTACCACAACCGCCTTATGATAATCGTCGAAATTATAGCCTGTAAGCTTTGCAAGCACTCTGCTTACAGGATTCATCATATCTCTGTTTCTCTTTCTCAGAAGGGCGATGTGACGCTCATTCTGAGTTATTGGAGAATAAATGCCCTCACGCTTTTTCTTTCCGTCAAATTCAGTGATTCGTGTGAATCCGCCTTTATTATCTATCTCGATATTGCCGTAGAGATTCTTACATTCGATAATAAACGTAAGCTTCTTTGTCACGACGATAAAGTCAATCTGCGCCTTATAGTCTTCGTATTCAATATAGATGTCGCGAAGGATGTACATAGGGATATGGCTGTTTTTCAGCTCGAAAATGATATTTTCTTCGCCCGCGATACCCGCCTTGATATTGCGGATTTCCTGCTCGATATCCTCTTTTACCTTGCCCTTCGCCATGACGGAAAGCTCCATAAGAGCGATAAGCTGTTCCTCTGCCGTGCTGTTCTCTTTGAGAATTACAGGCTCTTTTTCCTTACCGAAAATCATTATGCCTTGCCCTTTGCGCCCTTGCTACCGCCCTGTGCCGCAAGCACGTTGGAATTGAAGCTGTAAACTGTAGCTGCCTTTTCACGGTGCTTCTTGAGAGCAAGCTCAATAAGCTTATCCATAAGCTGTGTGAAGTTTACGCCACTTGCTTCCCAGAGATAGAAGGAGAGGGAGCCAGGGATTGTGTTAGGCTCATTGATGAAGATTTCGCCTGTCTCATTATTGAGAAGGAAGTCGATACGGCAGACACCACTAAGGCCGATAGCCTTGAATGCCTTTACTGCAAGGTCCTGAATACGTGCTGTCTGTTCTTCTGTGATGAGCGCAGGGAGCTGACGCTTTGTGCTTGTCATACCCTTGCTCTTACCGCCGCCGGATGTATACTTATCGTTGAAAGTGAGAATATCCGTTGCGTTGAGTGGCTCTTCGCAGACAGATGGGATAGCGTGGTCTGTATCACCAAGCACGGAGCAGTTGATTTCGCGGAGATTTGGCACAGCGATTTCGCAAAGCACACGGGATGCGAAAGTGAATGCGTGTTCGCAAGCGTCGAGAAGCTGTTCTCTGTCGTTAGCCTTCTTGATACCGATGGAAGAGCCGAGGTTTACAGGCTTTACGATTACAGGGAAGCTGAGCTCTGCGATGAGCTTGTCGAGAGCGGCATTTGTATCCTTGAAGAATTCGCTTCTGTGCATCTGCACACCCTTTACAACAGGAAGGCCTTCAGCCTGAAGCAAGCTCTTGCAGAGCCACTTATCCATACCTGTTGCGGAGGAAGTTACGTCAGGGCAAGCGTATGGTACGCCGAGATATTCGAGAAGGCCCTGAAGTGTGCCGTCTTCAACGTTTGTACCGTGTACGATAGGCACAGCGATGTCAAACTTGTCAACAACGCTGGATCTGAGCTTGTTTGGTGGGTATTTCATAAGAACGCATGAGTTTACGTCCTTTACAGGTACGACTCTTGTGCTTTCAGCAAGAGCCTTTTCGATATTCTTGAAGCTTTCCATATAACGGAGGTTTTCGCCTGTGTAGAAATCACCGTTCTTTGTTATGTAAAGCGGAATAAGGTCATATTTGTTTGTATCGATGGCATTGTAGCCCTGAAGTGCGGAAATAATGGAAATTTCGTGTTCAACCGACTTACCGCCGAAAATCACGGCAACTCTAGGCTTGTTCATAGTATTTCTCCTTGATATATATTGAATTGAGTTATATGTAACAGTAATAAATACGTTCTGTGTGACAGGCGGGCGGGGATGGAACCACCGCCCCTACAAACAACAAGATAAAGTTTATTTGTAGGGGAGGGTCTCTGCGCCCTCCCGCAGGACGGAGTCCGTCCCGGTGATATCTCTTACAACACAGCGTCCATGATGCCGAAGAACGTCTTAGGCTGGTCGAGGAACGGATAATGTCCTGCGCCCTTTACAACGGCAAGGCCTGCTTTCTGCATGAGTCTTTCCATTGTGTAGCCGTCGGAAACTGGTGTCGCATCGTCGTTTTCACCCCAGATGAGGAGAACGTCTGCGTCAACACTTGGCATAAGGAACTGGAGGTCTTCGTTTACAACGAGAGAAAGTGTGTGCTTCATAACGTTGCTTGCGCTGTTATAGTCGGCAGAGCCTGCATTGCCCTTGCGCTCTTCCCAGAGCGGCATAAAGAAGAAGCCGCCGATTTTTGTATTTACGATTTTCTTGCAAAGCTTATAAGTATAAACCTTCCAGTAATAGCTGAGCGGACGCTTTGGCACGATGCCTGCACCGTCGATGATAACAGCCTTTTCGCACTTGAGCTTTTCAGAGTGCATAGTCATAAGCTTTATCATAAGGCGTACGCCGAAGGAATGACCCATAAGAATTACGTCGTTAAGGCCCATTTCCTTGCAGAAATCAAGGACGAAGGCAACGTATTTGTCGACCTTCCAGCCTTCAGGAGGCTCACCTGTCTTGCCGCAGCCCGGTGTTTCAGGCGCGATTACGCGGTAATTCTTACCTTCAAGGAAAGTGAAAATGCTCTGGTAAACTTCAACAGGCGCTGCCCAGCCGTGAAGGAAAAGCACAGTTTTTTCGCCTGTTTCGCTGTCATAATAGCGTGTATTGATGTTCTGAATAATAGTATTTTTAAGCATATCTGCCTCTTCATATCGCAAATTTATGCGCACTAAAAAAGCGCATAGTTATTCACTATTTATTGTATCACAATTTTTTTGATAATACCACAGTATTTTGGGAAAAATATTAAAAATTAAAGCGGCGGCATACAATATCGTCCGCTGCACAAGGAGGGTATTTTATGAAACTGACGAAGGAGCAATATTCCGAGGTTTACAGACGGCACACCGCCCCGTCAAACCTTGTAAAGGACTGTCTCTGGGCGTTTTTTGTCGGCGGAGCAATCTGTCTTATCGGGGAGATTTTCCGCAATTTTTATCTGTCGCGGGGACTGAGTGAGCAGTCTGTATCGACTGCCGTACCGATAACAATGGTGTTTCTCGGCGTGTTGCTGACAGCCATGCGCGTGTACCATAAAATTGCCAACAAGGCAGGGGCGGGCACCCTTGTGCCGATAACAGGCTTTGCCAACGCGGTGTCCTCGGCTTCCGTGGAATTCAAGGCGGAGGGCATAATTTTAGGCACCTGCGTGAAGATGTTTACAATAGCAGGTCCTGTAATCGCCTGTGGCACCAGCGCAAGCATCGTATATGGCCTGATTCTGCTGTTGCTCGATTAAAAAAAGCTCTCCATACGGAGAGCTTTTCTTATTGATACATTATACTTCTTATGGTATAATAAGAGTGCGACACAATTCGATAGACTTTTTATGCGAGTTTGTATTTTTATATTTAGGTAAAAATACATGCTCTTTTTCTGCATACTCGTATAAAAGTAACAGAATTGTGTCGCAACAATCGGGGCATGGGTTTTTCGGCACATGACTTCGTTCATGTGCCTTTTTAATTTCGCGAAATTTACAATCTCCTTTAAGATGACCAAATATTATCTTAAAGGAGGAATGCCTATGATTTAATCGCATATCCCAGAACACATTCAATAAAATGGAGGTACAAAATGGATATCAAAAAAATCATCAGCACAAACAAGTCCCTGGCAATCATTTCCGCTACCGCACTCATTTTGGTATTGCTTGGAATAATCTTAATTCCTAAATTATTCGGCAAAAACGAACCTGACTTTGCAGTAGTGGCAAAATCTTCCCTTAATGAAATTAAGGAAATAAGTGAGCTGTCAACGATAGAGTATAATTATAATTCTATCGCTACAGTTACAACCGAAAAAGGCAAAGAACAATATCATGTAAAGTATAAAGGGGTCGCAAAAGCAGGTATCGACTTCGAAAATATCACTATTACAGATGTTAAAAAAGAACATAAGTTGCTTGTAACTCTTCCGCCTGTCGAAATAAGAGAGCCTAGTGTTGACCCAGAATCTCTTGAGTTCATATTTGTAAAAGATAAATATGAAACCGAAACAGTATTTATGGAGGCACTTGACTTTGTCAAATCTGACCTTGCTGTTAAAGTGGCTGAAGACAACACCCTTAATGAACTTGCCTATGAAAATGCTAAAACTATCGTAGAGGCATTACTTGAGCCTTGGCTCGAACAGTTAAGCCCAGACTATACTCTTGAAATAGCTTAAAGGAGGCATAACATGAAAAAGTTATTAAGTATCTGCCTTATTATGGCATCATTGATGACTATGCTCAGCGGATGTGCCGCCAAAGAAGAAGTTCTTCCAGATATTGAACAAATCCGTTCAATATGTCAGCTTGCAACGCTTGAATGTCACTATAATAACGTGGCTACAGGTATAAAAGAAAAACACGCAGGTCTTGCTGGACTTTTTGAAAAGGAACGCGATTACTGGGTAGAGTATAACGGAATAGTAAAGCTTGGCATTGATATGGATAAGGTTGATATATCTATAAGCGGTAATACCGTGACTGTAGTTATTCCATCCGCTCAGGTTATGGGCTCAGACATCGACACAAGTTCCTTCCGTGTGGTATCTTCCGAAGATGGTTTCCTCAATAAAAATGAGATAACAGTTGAAGACCAGCAAAAAACAGTTGCAGAAGGTCAGCAAGAAATGATTAAAACTGCAAATGAAAATGATTCTCTTCTTGCTGTGGCTCAGAATCGTGCCAAAACACTTATCAAAAACTATATTGACACAATGGGTGAAATTGCTGGAAAGGAATACACAATAAAATGGAAAAATGCCGAATAGCCCATTACATAATTAAATAACCCTGATTGTTGCGACATATTAAAAGCACCCATCTGAACGATGGGTGCTTTTTTCTACACCTTATGCATCATTATCCAGTTCAGGATATCCTCATACGACATTTTGCCTGAGGCTGTGGACAGACCGAAGTCTATCAATTCACTTTGTGTGAACTTCATTTCCACACCGTTTATTTTCAGCATCATCAGCATAACGAGAAGTCCGATGCGCTTGTTTCCATCGACAAAGGCATGGTTGGAAACGAGGGAATATGCAAGACGTGCCGACTTTTCCTCCACAGTTTTATATATATCCTCTCCGCCAAATGAGGTTTCAGCAGAATATACCGCCGACTCGAGAAGCCCCATTTCACGCAGGCCATCCGACCCGCCTGTACGTTTTGTGAGCTGTGTATGGAGTGCCATTATTTCATCAACAGTTAAAATAATCATTTTGCCAGCTCCTCAAATGCTTCTATATTTTCTTCGAGTATTTCCGCGCACAGTTTTTTCAGAAACTCTGCTCTTTCTTCAGCAGTCATTTTTTCCAATAATTCTTCCATTTTATTCACCTCACGATTATTATAGCATAATTATTGCATATTTTCCACTTTTACGGCTAAAATAGGTCCAAATATGTTGATTCTGAGGTGAAATATGAAACTGACGGGCAGGACTATTACTTTTGACCGACCTGTATATATAAAATCATGGGCGAGTGCTGTTGGCAGCAAGGAGGCGGCAGGGCCTCTCAAGAGCCATTTCGACCTTATTTTTGACGATGACCTTTTAGGTCAGGCCACGTGGGAGAAGGCCGAGACCGAGCTTGTCAAATCTGCCGTCAAGACGGCGCTCGACAAGGGAAGCGTGACTCTGCCTCAGCTTGACCTTATGACGGGCGGCGACCTTCTCAACCAATGCACCGCATCCTCCTTTGCAAGCCGTGATTTTGCCGTGCCGTTTCTCGGGCTTTACGGTGCTTGCTCGACGATGGCAGAGGGTCTTCTTATTTCATCGGTATTCATTGACGGCGGTATGCACAAGGCTCTTTGCGAAGCAAGCAGTCATTTCTGCTCGGCAGAGCGGCAGTATCGTATGCCTATCGAATACGGCTCACAGCGCTCACCTGCGGCACAATGGACTGTGACGGGATGCGGCGCCGTGCTTGTCACAGACGAGCCGTCAGATATTATGGTTACACGGGCGAAAATCGGCAAAATCGTCGATTTGGGCGTGACCGACGTATCGAATATGGGCGCGGCTATGGCCCCTGCCGCCTTCGACACGATAAACGAGTTTTTCAAGGACACAGGCACAAAGCCGAGCGATTTTGACCTTATCGTCACGGGTGACCTTGCTCAGGTGGGTCGCGACGTTGTCACCGAGCTTTTCCAGAAGGAGGGCATCGATATCGCCCCATATTACGACGACTGCGGATGTATGATTTTCGGAGAGCAGGACGTACACGCAGGCGGCTCGGGATGCGGATGCTCGGCAAGCGTGCTATGCTCGGATTTGCTCAGGAGAATGACGGATGGCGAGATTAAGTCTTTGCTTTTCTGTGGTACGGGCGCACTTTTGTCCCCGACAACCTCAAATCAGGGCGAAAGCATACCTGGGATTTGCCATCTTGTGGAATTAAGGAGGGTTTAGATGAATTATTTCAACGCTTTCTGGGTTGGTGGACTTATCTGTCTTATCGGGCAGATTCTCATCGACAAAACCAAGCTGACCCCTGCACGAATACTGACCGGCTACGTTGTGACGGGCATAATCCTGACGGCCGTCGGCATTTACGAGCCGGTTGTGGAATATGCAGGTGCAGGGGCAACAGTGCCTCTTTTAGGCTTCGGCTACGCTATGGCGAAGGGTGTCGAGAAGGCTGTTGCCGCCGACGGACTTATCGGCGCATTCACGGGCGGACTTTCCTCCGCGGCAGGCGGAATTGCGGCGGCTGTGTTTTTCTCCCTCATCGCGGCATTTATATTCAAGCCGAAAACAAAGTAGATGTGCCTGCGGCGCATTGAATAAGTTTGCACCTACATTGATTGTGCAAATCGAAGGAGATCCTTCACATTCGTTCAGGATGACAGACATCTTGCGTTTTTCCTGAAAAATATTTTCAAACAAAACGAAACCAAACGATATTTTTCCCGTCTAATATAACAGATGCATCAAAAAGGGGAAAATTATTTATGGAGGAAAAGCAGATTATCGAGCTGTTTTTTGCCCGTGACGAAAGGGCAATCACCACAGCACAGGATAAATATTCCAATATGTGTCTTGCTATTTTAAGACGCATATTGCCTGACAGCCGTGACGTCGAGGAATGTCTCGGTGACGTTTTTCTGCGCCTTTGGAATGCAATTCCCCCGCTTATCCCCCTTTCTCTGCGCGCATACACTGCCCGTATTGCCCGCAACGCCGCTCTCGACAGATATGACCACAACAAAAAGAGCGAGCTTTCCTCAGCCTTTGATGAGCTGAGCCCTTTCATCCCCGATGCATCACAAAACGTTGATAATGCCGCTTCTGCCGACGAATTCAAGGCATTTATCAATGATTTTCTCCGCAAACAGTCGAAAGACGCCAGAATATTCTTTGTCAAACGCTATTTTTACGGCGAAAGTATCACCGAAATAGCCAAATCATGCCACTGCGGTGAGGGCAAGGTCAAATCCTCCCTTTTCCGCACACGCAACAGTCTGAAAAAAGCCATGGAAAAGGAGGGAATGAGTATATGAGCAGACGATTTGAGACCTTCATAAGCTCTGTCGACGATGCACTTCTCGAAGAAGCACAGCTCGGTATTCCCCGCAGACAGAGTCTGGGCAAAATACTCGGTCTTGCCGCCTGCCTCTGCATTATTGCAGGTGTTTCCTTCGCTTCCTTTGGTGGACTTTTCTCTGCAAAATCAGAATGTGCCGCAGAGTCTGCGCCTCAGCCGACCTATGCCGCTGCTGCAACGACAAACGAAAGCCTTATGATTGAAACTGCAACCGAAGCTACCGCTGCCGCAGGAATACCTATGGCACAGTCCCCTTTGCCGGCCAACGCTGTGGTATGCAACTTCACCGTGACGGGCGACGAAAAGCAGATTGATTTTTCCGTGGGCGATATGGACTTCTCCCTTGAGGTGTCCGCCAATAACGACGATGCGAATCTGCGCAATATTCTCATTTCCGACCAGGCAAGCCGTAATATAACATGGTATTCCAACGATGGCGGGACCCGGTATGTCCTCACGCTTATCGAAGGAGATTACGATCTCCTCTATTCGACAGCCGAGGAAATCGCGGAAAATCTCGGCATTGAAATTGGCGATAACGCAAAATAATTTATTCGCGAGGGTTTTGCCGTTGATTTTCTGCGTGATTTATGGTAAAATATACTTCAGTAATTATTTTATCGAACAATAAGGAGCAGTAATTATGCGTGACGGCAAACTCACTTTTTCCGGTATTATGATGCTCATTTGCCTCACTGTATTTGTAATTTATACAGCCGGCAATATCGCAGGTATCTGGATCTGATGAAACTAAAGGACCATCATCGGTCCTTTTTTCGTACCAATTATTCTATTTTTATTCAGAACAGGAGATATTATGAGAAAACCGGGTTCAAAATTCTGGCTCATTCTGGCGGGCATCGCCCTCATCATCGGCTGTGCCATAGCAACAAGCAAGCTCAACGGCTTCTATAATTCAGAGGCCCATCTCACCGCCGCAACCGACGACAGTCAGCCTAAGGTGGAGGCCCCCGATTTTTACGTCTATGACGTGGACGGCAATAAGGTAAGCCTTTCCTCCCTCCGCGACGGCCGTAAGGCTGTTATCAATTTCTGGGTTTCATGGGAAGGAGACTGCGTGGTCGGTCTTGAGTCCTGCGAAGCGGCATACAAGGAATTTGGCGAGGACGTGCTTTTTATGATGGTCGACCTTCCTAACGACGGCCGCGAAACAGAGGATATGGCACGCAAGCTTATTGCAAGCAAGGGATACACCTTCCCTGTCTATTTTGACACCGACAACGAAGTCTATCAGTATTACGACGTGACAGGTCTGCCTTCCACGTATATACTCAATTCGGACGGCACATTCTACGGCTTCACTCAGGGCTCACTTGAAACTTCCGCCCTCATCGACGCCATCAACAACGCACATTAAAAAGGGATTTATATGGAATATCTTATCTCGTTTCTCGAGGGTATAGTCACCTTCATCTCCCCTTGTATGCTTCCTATGCTGCCGCTTTACATTATGTATTTTTCGGCAGAC
>JAFYNW010000322.1 GCA_017547995.1 Clostridia bacterium
AACAACGGCGAGATTTCATTTGACCTTCTTCGTGACGATACCGACGTTTCGGTCAGCGATATGGAGGAAGGGATTTCCGACATTGAAACCGACTTCCCTGAGATGGGCAATCTTATCTACGACGGGCCGTATTCCGACCATATTGAGCTGATGAAGCCGGCTTTTCTCGAGGATAAGCCTGAGGTTGAGATTGGTGTTGCCCTCGGTAATGCCCGTGTTTTTGCTCAGGATAATTCGCTGAAATACTCTCACGATATGGGCGGCAAAATTCCCGTTTACGTTTTCACGGGTGATGGGATTTCCGTGCACGTGACTAAAACGGGCGGCTACGTGCTTGAGATGACGCGTGAGCATACGGCGTCTGTTTTTGAGCTTACGGACGAAGAGGCTGTGGCAAGGGCACGTGAGTTTCTGGAAAATAATGGATATAAAAATATGACCGAAAGCTATTATCAGGCTTATGCAGGCGAGGTTACTGTCAACTTCTGCTATACCCAGAATGGCGTCAAGGTATATCCTGATTTAATCAAGGTGACCGTCAGCCTTGAGGACGGAAGCATTACGGGATTTGAAAGTCAGGGCTTTGTTATGAGTCACCGCGACCGCACTCTTGAGCGGCCTAAAATTGCACTTGCTCAGGCTATGGAGGGACTTGACGATGGACTTGTGGTGCTTGAAAACTCCATGGCTGTCGTGCCGACGGACGGCGAAAACGAGGTATTCTGCTATGAATTCCTGTGCAAAACGGCAGACGGACAGCGTATGCTGGTGTATATTGATGCGATGACGGGCGAGGAAGAAAATATGCTGATACTCATTGAGGATGAAACGGGGATATTGACGATGTAAGGTTGTGTGAATTGTTTGCAATGCAAACAATTCGGGAGGGCACGGAGACCCTCCCCTACACAGATTGTGAAATAGCAAAAGGCACCCTTGCGGATGCCTTTTTTACATATTATGGAAATTATCTGATGAACCACTTATCCTGCATGAGGTCCTTCACATCGCGTGTGAGTGGAATGAGGTCGTGGTGGGAAAGTACGTTTACGTCGAACTTTCTGTTGAGAGCCGCAAAGTGCTTGAGGCCGAAGCCAATCTTATTGAGGTAAGAGAAGGTACCGATTGCGCCTGTGGAGAAGTTGTTTGCTTCCTTGCCGTAAAGAGCACGGAGGTCAGGAAGGTCACCGAAGATTTCTTCCACAGTTGTGCCGAACTTCTTATAGAATTCAGGAATGTTGCCCGACTTTATCATATCGCCAATCTTCTTGCCTGCCATAGCCGCTGCCATGGATGCACGGCAGAGACCTACTGCTGTTACACAGCCATCGCCGTAAGCGAGGGACTTGAATACCTGGTCTTCACTTGCGAAGCCGCCTGTGATTGTGATAGCAGGAACGTATTTGCCTTCAAGCTTCATCTTCTTGATTTTGCGTACAACAACGTCTTCCATAACTACTGTTGGAAGAGCCCATTCGTTCATCATCTTGGATGGGCTGTAGCCGGAGCCGCCGCCTGCGCCGTCGAAGGTTACCATATCGACCATAGCCTTGGATGCGATTTCGAGAACCTTTTCGATGTCGATTCTGTCATAACCAGCCATCTTGAAGTATACGTTCTTTGCGCCCATCTGACGGAATTCGTTTACACGATTGATAAGATATTCTTCTGTCCACATTGGGAGGCGGCCGTATGTATAGAAGTTAGGGCAAACGCCTTCTTCATAAGCCTTCTGAACTTCAGGATCGGATGGATTTGGATATACGATCCAGCCTGTCTGCTGCTTCTTGAGAGCTGCTTCAAGGTCCTTTACGCGGTTAACAGGCTGTGTGCCCTTTGCGGACTGACCGAACTTGAGCTCGATAGCCTGTGCGCCGTACTTCTTGAAGATAACCTCAGGAACGCCAAGCATATCGTCTTCCACGTTGCACTGTGGAACAATCTGACCGTAGCCGCGGTAGTATTTATTGAAGGTTTCGAGGATTTCACCCATGAATGGGAAATCTACGATTTTGCCGTTTTCATACTTGATATTTGGGTCCTTGCTCTTTGCATCTTCGCCAACCATACAGGTTACGCCTGCCATAGCTGCGCCTGCAAAATAATCCTTCCAGTTGAGCTTGATGAGTGCAGGAAGAACGAGAGGAAGAGCCAGCTTGACCTTATTGATGCTGCCGTATTCCTTTTCAAGCTTTACGTTATAGATGCCTGCTGTTTCGTAAGTTGGTTCAGCGCCTACTGCACCGAAAACGTGGCCGTTGATGTTGAAATGGGAGAAATCTATTGGATAATCCTTTTCGGATGCAATCTGATTGGAGCCTGTTGTTGTAGGATAAACTGTCTGCATACCGAGAACGGCTGCCTGAGCGAGCTCACAAGTGCCTGTGCAGTCTTCTGTGCAGAATGAGCACATACCGGACTGTGGGGAGATGAAATTACTGCGGTTTTTAGCAAAGGTGAAGCCGCTGGAAAGTGTAGGTGAAAAAGACATAAATTATCCTCCTGTGATGTTTTATATTATGGGTCAATTATACCCCCGTTTTCACCATTTTGCAATACTTTGTCTTGCAAAATAACAAAAATCTATATTATTATATATAATCTATTGTACAAATGAAACAATTATGCTATAATATCTGTAATCGAAATCTATAAAGGAGAGCTGTATGGAACTTCCTTATATTATAAATATTCAGCGCTATTCGATTCACGATGGCGATGGCATACGCACTACGGTGTTTTTCAAGGGCTGTGGGCTTTCGTGTATATGGTGTCACAACCCTGAAAGTCAGAATTATGACCGCGACGTAATGTATTCACGTGAGAAATGCAGCGGATGCGGCAAGTGTATTGAGATTTGTCCCCACAAGGCGATTCATTTTGAAGGCGAATTGCCTGTCACAGACCGAAACATCTGTGAAAAGTGCGAAACCTGCCTTGATTTCTGTCTTAACAATGCCCGCGATATAGTCGGCAAGCAGTACAGCATCAACGAATTGATGAAGGAAATCGAAAAGGACAGAATGTTCTACGAGCAGTCGGGCGGCGGCGTTACCCTTTCGGGCGGCGAGGTAATGAGCCAGAATATCGACTATCTCCTTCCCCTTCTCAAAAAGCTGAAAAAAAGCGGCATCAACGTCAATATCGACACCTGCGGATTTGCGCCATCTGAAAGCTTCAGGGCTGCGCTTCCTTACGTCGATACCTTCCTTTACGACGTGAAGCATCTTGATTCTGACGTACATAAGAGATTTACAGGTCAGGGCAATGAGCTGATTTTAAGCAATCTCAGGATGATTTCCGACATGGGCGCGAAAATCAACATCCGTATCCCAGTTATCGAAGGAGTCAATGCAGACGATAAGTCGATTTCCGACATTATTGAATATCTTAAAAACAATATCAACGTATTCCGTGTAAATCTTCTGCCTTATCACAACACGGGCAGTCATAAATACGAAAAGCTTGGTCTTGGCTATGAGGATGAGCTTCTCAACGTGCCGTGCGACGAGCGAATGGAAGAATTACGCAATGCATTTACAACGAACGGTTTTCCGGACGTTAAAATAGGAGGCTAAAATGGAAGAAAGAGGCATGAATCAGCGCATTAAAGACTTGCGCAGACAGAGTGAGACAACTGTACCTCACATCTATATCGAACGCGCTGTGCTTATGACTGATGCTTATAAGAAATACGAGGGCAGTGTTTCCATTCCTGAGCTTCGTGCTCTTACAATGAAGGAAATCTTTTCCCGTAAGAAGATAAATATCGAGCCCGGCGAGCTTATCGTCGGCGAAAAGGGGGACTCTCCACAGTCCACACCGACATTCCCTGAGCTTTGCTGTCATACTCTTCAGGATATGCAGGTTATGAACGACCGCGAGCTTATCTGCTTCAAGGTAAGCGATGAAGACATGAAGATTCAGGAAGAGGTTATCATTCCATTTTGGGAAAAGCGCTCGATGAGAAAGAAGATTCTCGAGGCTATGAAGCCGCAGTGGAAGGACTGCTATGAAGCAGGTATCTTCACTGAATTTATGGAACAGCGCGGCCCTGGCCACACTGTCGGCTCACGCAAGATTTACGAAAAGGGCTTTTTAGATTATAAGAAAGACATTGAGGACGCTCTTAATGCTCTCGATTATATGAACGATTCAAAGGCTGTGGAAAAACGCGACCAGCTCAACGCTATGAGCATCATGTGTGACGCTATCATCATTCTCGGCGAGCGTTACGCGGCTTTAGCTACAGAAATGGCCGAAAAGGAAACAGACGAAGCGAGAAAGGCTGAGCTTTTGCAGATTGCTGAAAACTGCAAGGTTGTCCCTGCTCACAAGCCACAGACCTACTGGCAGGCTATTCAGATGTACTGGTTTGTACACCTCGGCGTTACAACAGAGCTCAACCCTTGGGATGCATACAGTCCCGGCAGACTCGACCAACACCTTAACCCATTCTACCAGAAGGACGTTGAGGACGGCATTCTCGACGATGAAAAGGCTCTTGAATTGCTCGAATGTCTCTGGGTCAAGTTCAACAATCAGCCTGCCCCACCAAAGGTTGGCATTACACTCAAGGAAAGCTCCACATACACAGACTTTGCAAATATCAACACCGGCGGCATCACAGAGGACGGCAGAGACGGCGTAAACGACGTCAGCTATCTCATTCTCGACTGTATGGACGAAATGAAGCTTCTTCAGCCTTCGTCAAACGTACAGATTTCCCGCAAGACTCCGCAGAAATTCCTGCTCCGCGCATGTGAAATCTCCCGCAAAGGCTGGGGACAGCCTGCATTCTACAATACTGAAGCTATCATTCAGGAGCTTCTCAACGCAGGTAAGAGTATTGAGGACGCACGTAAGGGCGGCACTTCCGGCTGTGTTGAAACGGGTGCATTCGGTACAGAGGCTTACATTCTTCAGGGATATTTCAACATCCCTAAGATTCTCGAGCTGACACTCAACAACGGCTTTGACAAGGTGAGCGGCAAGCAGCTCGGTCTTCAGCTTGGCTATGGTACTGATTTTGATACGTACGAAAAGCTCTGGGATGCATTCTCCGCACAGATGAAGCATTTCATCGATATCAAGGTGGAAGGCTCCAACGTCATCACTCAGCTTTATGCTAAATATATGCCTGCTCCTTTCCTTTCCATCATCACAGACGACTGTATCAGCCGTGGTATGGACTACAACGCAGGCGGTGCACGCTACAACACAAACTACTTGCAGGGTGTTGGTATCGGCACAATCACAGACTGTCTCTCTGCTATCAAGTACAACGTATACGATAAGAAGAAGTTTACAATGAGCGACCTTATGAAGGCGCTTGAAAGCGACTATGCAGGCTATGAAGTCATCCACAACATGGTGACTAACAAGTCTCCAAAGTACGGCAACGACGATGAATATGCCGACGAGGTTATGACAAGCGTATTCAATCTCTATCAGGGACTTGTGACAGGCCGTGACAATATGAGAAACGGACACTGGCGCATCAATATGCTTCCTACAACCTGCCACGTATACTTCGGCGAGGTTTGCGGTGCGCTTCCTAACGGCAGACTTGCAGGCAAGCCACTCAGCGAAGGTATTTCCCCTGAAAAGGGTGCTGACACAAACGGCCCTACTTCCGTTATCAAGTCGGCAAGCAAGATGGACCATCTCCGCACAGGCGGTACGCTCCTCAATCAGAAGTTTACTCCGTCCGTACTCAAGGGGGATGAAGGTCTTGAGCAGCTTGCAAACCTTATCCGTGCATACTTTGCTCTCGACGGACATCACATTCAGTTCAACGTAATCGACCGTGAAACACTCATCAAGGCTCAGCAGAATCCTGAGGATTACAAGGACCTTATCGTTCGTGTTGCCGGCTATTCCGACCATTTCCGCAATCTCAGCAAGGCTCTTCAGGATGAAATCATCTGGAGAACTGAGCAGAGCTTCAACTAAGGTGATATTATGGAAAACAAACCAAGCATTTTTGACATCAATTTCAAGGACCATATTATATGGCAGTTTGCCTTTGAGCTTTGCGAGGATATCGCAATTTCTGTAAAGGATGAGCTGATGGAAATGGCTCCTTCCGTTTATGAGGAAAATCCTCACGGACTTACGTCTGTATGGGATGAGATTTGCGTGGCTGTACACGCTCTCGGCGAATTTGAAGACGAGGAGGGCGATGACAAGTACTGGCTGGCAAGCGAGGATATCATCAAGAATCTCATTGCCGCAAAGGTATCTGACCTCGACACTCATAAGAAGATGGCGCTTTACTGGATTACTCCAGACACAGAAAAGTTCCCTGAGGACACAACTGATATTGAAGAATCGGATATTGATGAGGACAGCATTATCGAGCTGATTCTTCAGGAAAACATCCGCAATATGGCTTATGATTATGAAAACGAGGCTATATACAACGCAAGATGCGGTGTGGATGAGGAAGAATAGTTATAAAAACTGCGGGAGGGCACAGAGACCCTCCCCTACGGAAATATCCCGTAAGTAAATAAATTGTAGGGACGGGTTTGAAACGCCCGCCCGGATAAAATAACAAATCACAATTCAAGGAGGATATATTATGAAACTCGGTTTTATCGGCGCAGGTAACATGGCATCCGCAATTATGGGCGGTATCATCAATGCAGGTATCGTTAACAAGGAAGACATCATCGCTTCCGACGCATTCCAGGGCGCACTCGACAAGGTGCAGAAGAATCTCGGTGTAAACGTGACTAACGACAACAAGAAGGTTGCAGCTCAGGCTGACGTTCTCTTCCTCGCTGTCAAGCCACAGTTCTATATGGACGTTATCATCGAAACACGCTACCACGTTCGTCCTGAAACAGTTGTTGTAACTATTGCTCCGGGTTGGACACTTGAAAAGCTCAAGAGCGCATTCGGCAAGGACGTGAAGATTGTACGCACAATGCCTAACACACCTGCTATGGTGCTTGAAGGTATGACTTCCGTATGTCCTAACGAATTCGTCAAGAAGGAAGAGCTCGACTACGTTCTCTCTCTCCTCGGCTCCTTTGGTAAGTATGAAGTTATCGCTGAATATATGATTGACGCGGCTATGGCAGCGGCCGGCTCTTCCCCTGCTTACGTTTACATGATGATTGAAGCTCTTGCTGACGGCGCTGTTATGTACGGTATGCCACGCGACAAGGCTTACAAGTTTGCGGCTCAGGCTGTTCTCGGCTCTGCAAAGATGGTGCTCGAAACAGGTATGCATCCTGGCGCACTCAAGGATATGGTCTGCTCCCCTGCAGGCACAACTATCGAGGCTGTAAAGGTGCTCGAACAGGAAGGCTTCCGTGCAAGCATCATCGACGCTATGGAAGCTTGTGTGGAAAAGGGCAGAAAGATGTAGTCACTCGTGTGACAAGTCACATTTAATAAGCGGGAGGAGCAAGCGGCTCCCCTACGGTGTCATTTTGAGTGAAGCGAAGAATCTTTTCTGCGTTTTAAGGGAGATTGTGCGTAGGGGCGAGCATTGCTCGTCTATGATGTAGGGGACATTCACGAATGCACCGCGGGACGATCGTGATCGTCCCCTACAAAATTACAGAACCCAAAAAGACCGGCTGAAAAGTCGGTCTTTTGCAAATGGATATATCCGTAGGGGCTGGCTCTTGCAGACAGCCCGCGGGACGTCATAAATGCCGTCCCCTACATTGTTTATTGCAAAGGAGGAAAACCTATGCTTTACTTAAACGAAAACGATATCCGCCGTTCGGTTTCCTTTGAGGCTATGATGGACACCATCGAGCAGTCGCTCCGCATTTTTGCAAAGGGCGAATATGTGATGGCTGACCGCCTTGCCGTGCCCGGCGGTGACACAACTATGCTTTATATGCCTTGCTTTGCAGGCGGTTTTGCAGGCACGAAAATCCTTGCCTCCTGCCCTGATAATCCAAAGCAGGGACTTCCTGCTCTCAGCGGTATCGTCCTTCTCAACCGCGCTGACAACGGCCAGATTCTTGCCATTATGGACGGCGCGACTATAACTGCTCTCCGCACAGGTGCTGTTGGCGGTATGGCTATCCGCAATCTTGCCGATGAGAATGCTCATACTGTCGGTCTTGTGGGATGCGGTGTGCAGGGTGTGCATCAGCTTACCTACGCCTGCAGAGTGAGAAATATTGAGAAGATTTATCTTTATGATGCGGTGCAGAGTGATTTGAGTGGCTTTATTGCCCGTCTTGAAGGTATGATTACGCCAATGAAGCCTGAGATTATCGTCTGCGCTTCGGCTGACGAGGTGCTTGAAAAGAGCGAAATCGTGATTACGGCTACCCCATCGAAAAAGCCGCTTTTCAGCAATAATCCACAGCTTTTCAAGGGCAAATGCATTATCGCCATCGGCTCGTGGCAGCCTGACATGCGCGAATTGCCTGACGCTGTATGGGAATATGCCGATGTTGTTTACACAGAATTGCCTTTCGCCTGCGAGGAAACGGGCGATTTGAGTCAGCCGCTTGAAAGCGGTGTGCTGACCGAGGACAGAGTGAAATATTTTGGCGATTTCCTGCTGGAAAAGGACAAGGGCATTGTGCATACGTTAGGCGAAACACGTTTTTACAAGTCGGTGGGCATGGGTATTTACGACACCATGGCGGCACAGCAGATTTATAAGACCGCATTGGAACGCGGATTCGGTCAGGAATTGAAGTAGATATAAATGAATTGCACATTGTGCATGAATTGTCATGCGGACATTGAGGTGCCTGCGGCGCATTGAATAAGCGGGAGCAGCAAGCGGCTCCCCTACATATTTTCCGTAGGGTGCATTCATGAATGCACCGCGGGACGATCATGATCGTCCCCTACAAAATTATACGCATAACAAAAGACCACTCTTTCGGGTGGTCTTTTTACATTTATTTACATTATTACTGCTGGAACTTGATGAGGTCTTCTTCTGTGAGCATTCTCCAGAGAACGTCGAATGCCTTCTGGAACGTATCGAATTCCATATATTCGTTTGTTGTATGTACGTCGTGCATACCTGTGGAAAGGCCGGAGCAGTTGAAGCCGTGGCCGGAGAAGATATTGGAGTCGCCCGAGCCGTTGGATACGCCGTAGCGGATTTCGTAGCCTTCTGTTGTGAGGATATGCTGCATTGCCTTGTACATAAAGCTGTCTGGGTTTGGCTTGTGTGGTGGGCAGAAGTGGTCGATATCGATATCAACTGTTGCGCCGAATTCAGCCGCTGCATCCTGACAAGCCTTGCAGATGAGGTCAACCTGAGCCTGAATCTGTTCCTGAGAATGAGAACGTACTTCACAAGTGAAAGTTACCTTATCTGTTACAACGTTAGTTGCGCCGCCGCCTTCGATTCTGCCGATATTGGATGTTGTTTCAGGGTCGATTCTGCCGAACTTGATGCGGGAGATAGCAGAAGCCGCTACTGCGATAGCATTGATGCCCTTTTCAGGCTCGATGCCGCCGTGAGCCATCTTGCCGTGGAATGTGATTTCGAGAGCGTCCTTACCTGCGCCACTCTTGAGCATACCGCCGACCTTGCCTGCGCCGTCGAGGGAGAAGATATTCTTGCAAGGGAGCTTGTCATAATCGAGCTGCTTTGCGCCGTGCATACCGTTTTCTTCGCAGATTGTGAAGAGAACCCAGAGGTCGCGGTGAGGAGTCTTTGTTTCCTTGAGCACGTCGATCATTTCCATAA